>CAZFOP010000026.1:0-17163 GCA_964520085.1 uncultured Solibacteraceae bacterium
CGTGCAGCCCGGAATAGCACAGCAGGACCTCCAGCGCGTTCCGCGCCGCGGGGTCGCGCCGCAGCACCGACTGGATATCGCGGTGGATGGTGAGCAGCGGATGCAGGTGTTCGGCGGTTGCAGCCATTCTATTCAGTGTAGTGCAGCTTGGCCGGCTGATTCGAGAACACAGGCGGGCAACCCAGAGGATGCACCACCAATTTGGCGCAACCTTTCGTCACGGCCCGGGTTGGAGTATGCTGAGAGTAACGGGCTGCCCGCGTCCCCCGAACTCCGTTCCGCATAAAAGGAGTCCGTATGAAATATCACTTTACGGGGACCAGCGCAGTGTTGGCCCTTCTCATTTCCGCCGGCCTTGCCACGGCGCAAACCACCACTCCTCCAACCTTTGAAACAGCCGTGTCCACTGGCATCGTCGGCTGGGCGCCCGCCACGCAGACGGCGCAACTGAACGTGCTCAACTTGAGCGGCTCGGTTGCCCCCGGCGCGACCACTTCGACCACTCCAGCAACCACCTGCCCGGTGGAACTCGAATTTCACGATGCGCAGAACAACGTGCTGAAATCGGTCCAAGTGAGCAACCTGGCGCCCGGCATGGCGGCATCGTTGACGTTGAAGCTCTCCGATTTGTCCGCTGGTGCGGGCTCACTTCGTGCCGCGATCCGCGGCGTGGTGAAATACAATTCGGTCGTCACCGGGCCAATCGCTGCCGGGGGTGGGCCAATGATCCCCGCCGGCTCATTCTCGATCTGCGCCGTCCTGCCGACGCTCGAATTATTCGACAATTCGACCGGCGTGACGCAGACGTTTATCAGCGACACGCGCCCCTCCGGAACGCCGGTGGCTGTGCCGCTGACGATCATGAACTGAACGGCCTTACTCAGCCGCCATGGTGACTACCGCTACGCTTAGGCCAGGAGCGCCGCCGTTTGTGGTTTGGTCGGCGTACTGCGTGAATGTCCAGCATCCCGCCGTAGTAGTGACCCATCAGGCCGAGCCGGTTGCGCTCCATCGCCGAGGCCACGCGCGAAGAATCGAGCTAACCGCCAAGCCCAACGCTGACGGCCGGTCCATGACTCATCCTAGGGGGCGGAGAGCGGTCTATCGGACGGGGTAGAGGGCGTAGAAGACATACGGGCCCGATCCTGCCGTGTGCTAAGCTGTGGTTCCCCCCCATGCAGGAAGCCAATGGCGAGAAAACCGCTGGTTTGGCGGAGAGAATCCTAGCCGGAGATCGAAACGCCGAATCCGAATTGGTCGAGTTCTTCGGCCCGCGCGTTTTTGCGATTCTCTGCGCTCGCACGCAGGACCGGGAAGCCTCGCGCGATCTCCTGCATGACGCACTCATCGGCATTCTGAAGGCACTTCGGCAGGGTGAGCTTCGCGACGCCGGGAAGCTGCCGGCGTTTATCGCGTCGGTGGCGCGGAACATCGCTCACACGCACCTGCGTGGGCGCGCTCGCGCCCGGCTCAGCCAGCCCATCGAGGAAGACGACGCGGCATCTCCCAGCCACGGAGACGCGTTCGAGGCGGCGGAGCGCCAGACCCAGGTGCGGCAGGCACTGCTTCAGTTGGACAGGACGGATCGGGAGATCCTGACGCGAATCTTGGCCGACGGGCAGAAACTGGCGGCCATCGCGGGGTCGTTGGGAATGAGCCAGGAGGCGGTGCGGCAGCGGAAATCCCGCGCTCTCAAGAAAGTGACGGAGATTGTAAAAGGATTGTAACGGAACCGGCGGTGCGGATACATAGTATCCGGAGAAACTCGATGGACTGTGACAGAATCGAAGCGGCGGAAATCGCGGAGAAGTACGTCACCGGCAGGCTCAGCGAAGTCGAACAAGCCGATTTCGAGATGCACTTCCTTAGCTGCCAGCGATGCTTCGAACAAGTGCAGCTCTGGCAGGACATGCAGGCGGCGGTGGGGCGCCGCCCGGGCAGGGACTGGCGTTGGTTTGCGGCTCTGGCTGTGGCGGCCGGCCTGCTGCTGGCCGTCGGCGTCGCCCGGTTCCCGAGGCGGGTTCCTGGACGGGAGATGGCACGCGCGACGCCTGCCGCTCGTCCCGCCCTCAATCTGACAGCGCTGGCGGTGGTTTCGCCGCCGCGCTACCTGCAACCGCAGTGGCGCGCGGCCGGCCCGACGGGTTTCGATGTGGCCATGCTGCGCTATTCCAGCGGAGACTATGCCGGCGCCACGGCGGGCCTGCTGGTGGCGGCGAAGGCCGATCCCGGCAACAGCGCGGCCGCGTTCTTCCTGGGCATCTGCTACCTCATGCAGAGCAGGAATGACGAAGCCATCGCGGCTTTGAAAGCCACCATCGCGTTGGGGGATTCTCCCGAACTGGAAGAGGCCCACTTCTATCTGGCCAAAGCATGGTTGCGCAAACAGGACGTGGCCGGCGCGGTTGCCGAGCTTCGCCAGGCCGCCCGGTTGCATGGGCCGCGCCAGTTGGAAGAGCGGGATCTGCTGGAGAGTATTACTCAGGGGGCGCCGTCAGCACCGTGACCCGAACTCTCGCGGCGTGGCTAGCGTCAGCCGTCGTGGCGTTCGGCCAATACAGTACCGGTGAGGGCGCGATCCGCCAATTGGCTCTGGATGGCCGTTACACCGAGGCCGAGTCGATGGCCCGCAGTGCGCTTGCCAGTGCGGAGGCGCATTCGGGGGCGCACTCCAAGGACGTCGCCGAGCTGCTGGACGATCTGCTGGATATTCTCTACCACTCTGCCCGCATCAACGACCACGAGGACCAGGCGCTGGCAAACCGGGCGGTGGCGCTGAGCGAGGAACTGTTTGGTCCTGTCTCGCCCGAGCTGGCCGGAACGCTGCGGCGCGCGGGCGAATTTGCCCGGCACAACGAAGACTACGCGCAGGCGCGATCGCTGCTCAAGCGGGCGATCGAAATCCACGATGCGCTTCCCGTGGCAGCCGATTCACTGCAGGAACGCGCTGAGGCTTGGAACAGCATGGCCTCGCTGCTCAAGGACAACTACGACTATCTGGGCGCCAAGGCGGATTACCAGCGCGCTCTGCCTCTGTACGAAAAGGCGCTCGGCCACGAGCACCGCGCGGTGGCAGTTTGTCTCAACAGTCTGGCCACAACCCTGGCTAGGCTGGGCGACTATGCCGGCGCGAAGGCGCTCTTCCAGGAAGCATTGCGCATCTACGAAACGACGGTGGGGCCCGACCACATTCTGACCGCAGGCTGCCTGAACAACCTGGCGTTCCTGCTGACTGAAACCGGCAAGCCAGCCGAGGCGGCGGAGCTGCTGCGGAAGGTGCTGCGGATTGCAACCGCCACCTACGGCGACCGGCATCCGCGCACCGCTACTGCGCTCGCCAACCTTGCCGACGCGCTCAGCGCTTCCGGACAGTATGGCGCTGCGGCCCCGTACTACGAGAAGGCCGGCGAGATCCGGCTTGCCCTCTACGGCCCGGCGAGCCCGGAAGCTGCGCGCGATCTGGAGCTGAAGGCGCTCAACCTGGCGCTCAGCGGGAAGACCTCGCAGGCCGCGGACCTTGCCGTTCAGTCGGAAGACATCTCGCGTGCCTTCGATCTCATCGCCATCCGCACCATGCCGGAACGGGAAGCTCTGCTTCGTATGGGCGCCAAAGCGTCGGGACAAAGGCTGTCTGGATTGAACACGCTGCTGAGCCTGGCGGCTGCGGGCGCGCCAGGCAAGCCCGCACTCGATGCGCTGATTCGCTCGCGGGGCGTGGTGTTTGACGAAATGGCATCGCGACGCCGCGCGGTGGAAGGCGGAGACCCGGAGTTGGCACGTCTGGCGGCCGGATCGGCGGCGGCGCGCGAGGAGCTGGCCCGCCTGATTATGCGCGGCCCCAAGTCGATGACCGCTTCGCAATACCAGGCCGCTCTGGACCACGCGCGGGAAAATGAGTACGAGGCCGAGCGCCTGCTGGCGGAGAAGAGTTTGCCGTTTCGGCGCGAACTGGCAGGGAGGCAAATCGGGCTGAGCGAGGTCGCCGCGGCTCTGCCGAAAGATGCGGCGCTGATTTCGTTCGTGCGTTACCCGCGCACCGCCTTCCGGTTGGGAGCGCCCGCCCTGAATCCGGCCGCGAGTGCGCGCGCCAGTTATCTGGCTCTGGTGTTGCGGCCTGGACAAGACCAGCCCGCCGTGGTCGACCTCGGAGCGGCCGCCGATGTGGATGCGCTGGTTGGCCAATGGCGGCGAACCATCCAGCAGGAGGCGCAAGACCCCGGCCGCGCGCCGAAACAATCCGAAGCTTCGTACCGCCGCGCGGCGGCGCAGTTGCGATTGCGGATCTGGGATCCGCTGGCCCCCTACTGGAAAGGGGCTGGGCGGCTTTTCGTGGTGCCGGATGGGGCGCTGCACCTGGTCAGTTTCGCGGCACTGCCCCTGGGCCGCGGTTACCAAGTGGAGACTGGCCCTGTGATTCATTACCTCTCGGTGGAGCGGGACCTTGCGGCCGGCGCGCCGTCGGCCGGGGAGCGGTCGTCTGAGGGGCGCGGCATGTTGCTGGTGGCCAACCCCGCGTTTGATGCTGGACCGGCACTAGCGTCTGCGACCGGCGCCCTTCGCGGCCCCGTCGCGTGCGATTCGCTCCGAAATCTGCATTTCAATCCCCTGCCCGGCGCGGCGCGCGAAGCGGCGAGCGTATTGGCCATCTGGAGCCAGACGGGCAGCGAGGAGTCCTCCTTAATCGGGATGAACGCCCGAAAGAGTTTGGTTCTGGAGCAAGCCGCTGGCAAACGTGTACTGCACCTGGCGACTCACGGTTTCTTCCTCAATGGTTGTGGACCCGTCGCGACCGCGACTCCAGCGGGCGCCGCGGGACCGCTGGAGAATCCGCTGCTGCTTTCCGGCTTGGCCCTGTCAGGCGCCAATGAGAGTAAGCTACCCGGCGACGGCATCCTGACTGCGGAGGAAATCGCCTCTATGAGTCTGGACGGGCTGGAATGGGTGGTGCTCTCCGCCTGCGACACGGCACTCGGCGAAATTCGAGCGGGCGAGGGCGTGTTCGGCCTGCGGCGGGCATTCCAGCTTGCCGGCGCGCAAACGGTGATCATGTCGCTATGGCAGGTGGACGACAACGCCACGCGGCTTTGGATGGAGGAGTTGTATCGCGCGCGTTTTCTGCGTGGCGCGCCGACCTCCGAAGCCGTGCGGACAGCGACGATGTCTGTCCTGGGGCATCGCCGCGCTGCGCACCTCAGCACACACCCACTGTATTGGGCCGGTTTCCTGGCCGCCGGAGAGTGGCGCTAATCCCAATCTCGATCGCCCAGGTCGTAGCGCAGGCTGTCCATCCTGCTGAGCCGAGAGTCGCCTCGGCTTTTCTTGCTTGGCGTCGCGATAACGCCAGACGATTCCACGAGCTTCTCCTGGCGGCAACGCTTTCACGCGATTCATGTCGCGCGATTGCGCCAATTGCGACCGGAAGCCCGAAAAACTCGCCCCACCGCCGCAGATTTCTTGTCACGTTTGACCTTCTCATCCCACTTAACTTTAGAGGATCCGGAAACGTAACTTTAGAAAACCCGGAATAGAGAAATGATCGTCATGTCAATCCTGGCCGCCCTGGCCATTATCGCCGGACTTGTCGCAGTTCTTATTTGCAACGATCTGATTCGGCTCCTGGTTCGGTCCGAATCGGCGCTAGTGAACATCGAGGTTCTCCTCAAGATGCGCCACGATCTGGTTCCCGACCTGTTGGATGCGGTGCGAGACCATGCCGGCGATTAAGATCGGGACGTTCGAAAGCATCGCGAGTTGGCGCTCGGCTGCGGCAGGAACGACGTTCGACGAAGTCCGCCTCGGAGCGGAGAACCAATTGACGGGAGCGCTGCACCATCTGTTCGCCATGGCGGACGAACACCCGGAACTGCGTGCCTCCGAGGAGTTCCGATTGCTCGCGCAGAACATCGAGAGCGTTGAGGAGTCGCTCAGAAATGCGCGGTACCGTTATAATGCGACGGTACTCGACTACAACCAGCGGATCGCCAGATTTCCGGGCAATCTTGTGGCGCGCTTAATGGGATTGCGGCCGAAACCTTTCTTCGGACTCTCCGCGTCGGAAGAAAAGGACCGCGCGGCAACGGAGCAACCGCAGTCCTCATGACTGAGCACGGATGGAATCGCTTCTCCGCTATTGCCACTTGCTTTCCCTGCGAGTGACGTGCGATCGGCGTTCAAAAGATTTCCAGCGGCGGAAGATCGGCGGACGCGAGCGAAGCGCCAAGGTATTTAGCCAGGGTGGGAGCGATGGAGCGCATATCGATTTCGCCCGTGTCTGCGCCGGCGCGAATGCCGGATCCTTCGATCAGGAACGCCGCCAGCATTTCGGGATGCGTCGGCGCATAGCCGTGCGTGCCTCCGGGCTCGATCTCTCTCACCAGCGGCCCATCCATAGCGGCGCCAATCGAGTAGCCGGGTTTCATGTCGATCCAGAAATCCGCCACGGCAGACCCTCCCAGCCGGGCGATCGCGTCGCGATCGAGCACGCCTGCGATCCCGTTGGCCGGATCCGCAGCCAGATCGTGAAGCAGCTTCGCCACAACCTGGCGGGCAGCCTGGTCGCGCGGGTCCCTCAGCACGATCATGGATGAGCCGCCGGTTCCCCAGGACGCGGCCTTCCATTCCGTCACGGCTGGTGCCTGTAGCGAATTCCGTTTCGGGTTGGGCGTTATCAAGCCGGCCTTCACCAGCGCCACGCGGGGACTGAACTGGTGGTCGATGCGCGCAAAGCCGTGATCGGAGACGATGCAGATGGCCGCCCCGGGATACTGGCGGCGCATGGCATCGTTCAGTCTGCCCACCATCATGTCAGTCTCTTCGAGCGTTCGATTGGCTTCCGCGCTGAACGGGCCTGTCTGGTGTTCGATCTCATCGAGAGCGGCCAGGTGCACGGTCATCAGGCGCGGGCGTTTGTGGGTGACGATAGCCTCCGCGTAGCGAGTGCGCGACCAATCGCTGGGGATCGCGTCCTCCAGGTCGGTAACATAGGGACCGAGTTGGCCCTCGAATTCCTGCAGCAGCCCGGGCGTGGATAGGGCGTGCATCAGCTTCAGATCGTCGGGTGTCGCCGCGCGCCAGTACTCCGGGATCAGATCGGTCACCCCCGGCGCGCCCACACTTACGGGCCAACTCACGCTTCCCACCCGGTAGCCGGCCTTCGCCGCGGCTTCCCAAAGCGTCGGCGTGTGTATGTCTTCGCTGTACCAATACCAGCCTTCGAAGTTAGTTCCCGCCGGATCGAAGGTAAGGTTGTTGAATATGCCATGCCGGACAGGCCAGACGCCGGTGAGGATGGTAGTGTGACTCGGGTAGGTCACGGTGGGTAGCACGCCGCGGACACCGCTGGCATGGGCGCCCTGCGCCAGAATCCGGCGCAGGTTGGGGATCTTAAGCCCGTGCGCATCGGCCGCGGTAACGTAGTCCGGCCGCATGCCGTCGATCGAAATCAGCAGCAGAGCGCGCTGCCCGGCTGGCTGGGCTGCCATTTGGCCGAGTGCCAAACTGGTCAATACAGTGGTCGCGAAAAGGCGGCGCGATAGATTCATGAGATTTAAGGCTTTCGTCTAAAATGTATCAGTTCGGGAATGTGGAACGGCGGCTGGCGCGGGTTCGAGACCCAAACAGCGGCCGCCGGCGGTAGGGGCCGGGCACGTCCGGCCCGCCGAAGCGACTAACTTAGAACTGAAACCGCAACATCATTTGAATGGAGCGAGGTCCGGCCTGCTGCACAAGTTGACTTTGGCTGATTTGCCCGAAAGCACTGCTGGCAACGTCCATATTCGGGGCCGCCTTGTTGAGGATATTGAACAGGTTTGCGAATTGCGCCTCATACCGCAGGCCAACCCGTTCCGAGATGGCGAAGGTCTTGCCAATGGACGACGATACCGTCGATGTACCCGGCCCCTCGAGAGTTCCTACCCCGCAGTTGCCGAAGCGGCCGATGTCGCTCGCCGGAACCGAGAAAGCACTCGCATTGAAATAGTCGGCCGTCGTCGGATTCGACAAATAACCCGACTGCCCCGACACACAGTCCGGCCGCTGCTGGCTCACCGAACGGGAGGAAGGGAAGGTGCCGGACGGATCGGAAAGACTGCTCGGGAAATAAGGCGTAAGCCACGGCCCAGTCTGCACCAGAGCGACGCCAGTGACGCGCCATCCGCCGACAACGCTGTTCGCGGCACGGCTCACGCCGCCGAAATACTTCTTACCGCGGCCAAACGGCAGGTCGTAGACCACGGTGCTGACGAACCGCTGCCGCGGGAGGTAGTACGCGTTCCCGGTGTCGGCGGAAATGTTGTAGATGTTATTCACGTTGTCGCCGTTGTCACCCTGGCCGCCGGTGGGAATTGCCGAAGAAGGAGCCACGCCGAGCGCATTCGTAAGGCTCTTTGCCCAAGTGTAACTATTGGAAAACGTCAGATCGTGCGCGAAGCGGTGATTCGCTTCTAGAGATAGCGCATCGTATTTCGCGCTTGGGCCGTTGGCTCGAGTCAGAACCTCCCGGAAGTTCGGGTACTTCAGGTTCTGCTCGCGGAGCGCCGGCGTCGCGACCAGTGCGGCGTAGCCATAGGTATTTGGTGCGACTTGGTTGAGATCCGGGCTGTAAATAAGATCGTAGGTATGCGAACCGGTGTAACTGGCGCGCACCAGCGTGTTCCATCCCAGATCGTGATCGATCGAAAAGTTCCACTGAATCACTCTCGGGTCTTTCAGGTTGTATTGATTGGCGCGGCGGTATCCGGGGTAAACCGAAGCGCTCCCGGCGCCGCTCGGAAACGCGTCGGGGAAATACGTCGTGCCGTAGTCGGCGTAGTAACTGGTATCGACGCCCAGCAGCGAGTACAGGACCGCGCCGAGGACAGGAACCGAATACAAACCCACGGAGGCGCGAATCGAAGTCTTGGAATCGGGGCTCCAGGCCAAACCGAGGCGGGGTTGAATGTTGCCCCAATACGTTTCACGAAGCGTATCGGGCCAGCCAACCTGACTGGCAGTCACGAATGGCGTATTCCCAACAGCTTCCTTCCACAAGGGGTTAATCAGTCCCGTCTCTTGGTTCTGGATCACCAGCTCACCGCCTGGAACATTTGTGTCGAAATTGCCAAGTTGGTAAGTCGCGTCGTTAAAGGGCGTATTGACTTCATACCGCAAGCCGGCGGTCAACGTAAAGTTGGGGCGAAGGCGCCACTCGTCCTGTGCAAAACCACCGTAGTGATAGCCGAATGGCTTGCCGTCCGGCCCGTTTTGCGCCTGCTCGGCGTCGTCGATTCTTCCCTGGAGAAAGGTCGCGAAGCCCTGCGCGTCGCTTCCGTTGTAAAAGTAATCCCCGTACTCGTCGCCCAAATTGAACGTGATATTGTCCTGATAGTTGAGACGGCGCAATTCGGCACCGACTTTGATGGTGTGCCGGCCGAGTATCCACGACAGGTTGTCGCCGAATTCGGTCGTGCCGTTCTTATTCACGCGCGGGTGTCCGTACGGATTGGTCTCGCCTCCCATAATGTCGCCGATGTAGAACACCGGGATGCCGCCCAGACCGTTCTTCGGCGGTCCCGGCAATCCTTCGATTCCTGCGTTTTGAACGATTGAATCGCCCTGCGCTGCCTCTGGGTAGCCGAAGTTGAAATCCGCGCGAGTGAATCCAAACCGGAGCTCATTGATCAGAGTCGGCTTGATGATCCAGTTGTAAGAAGCGGCAATATTCGTAAGGTCGGAATCAGTTGAAAACTGGCCCATCAGCGGGTTATAGGTCGTATCGCCCGCTCCCCCGGCGCCGATCGCGGCGTCCGTGCCTATCGAGGCGATTGTCTTCTGGGTCACGCGCGCCCACACGTGGTGCTTGTCGCTGAAGTTGTGATCCAGGCGCCCGTCGAAGCCGTCGTTCGAATAAGTCCCTGGAAACGAACTAACAAGGTTGGGTGAGGTCAAAGCGGTTTCGCTGTTGGTTGGCGTGGGGAACACGGACGGAATGAGCTTGGCGGAAACCGCGTTGATCTGCGAAGCGGGAACCATATTGCCGGGCAGGGGCTGGCCGTTCAAGCTGTTGATGATGGCGCCCGCGCCGCTGAAGTTCCCGCTCTCCCATGCCGTGGGTGCAGTATTGGTCGAGATTAGCGTGTTGGAGTCGAGGCGTACGCCCTCGTAGTCGAAGTAGAAGAAGGTCTTGTTCTTTCCGTCGTAAATATGAGGTACCGAAACCGGACCGCCAACTGACGTACCGAAAGTGTTTGCATTGCCTTCCGGGATGACGCCGCTGATCGGGTCCGCCGAATTCAAGTCCTTTCGCTGAAAGTACCAAAAGGCGCCACCATGAAACTCGTTGGTGCCGCTTTTGCTGACGACCATGACGTCAGTCGCCTGAGAAAATTCCGCACTGTTAGCGGCGGTGTCGACGCGGAACTCGGCGATGCCTTCCACCGACGGAAAGAGATCGTGCGTGGGGCCGCCGTAACGTGGAAGCTGCGTGGATATGCCATCCAGCGAGAACGATGTCGCCGTGGGCAACTGCCCCGAGATCGTGATGTTGCCGCCGCCGTCGGACTCAACACCCGGGGCCAAAGCCGCGACTCCGATCGGGCTGGGACTGCTCGTCGCTCGAAAATTCAGCGCCAGATCGTTTATGGCGTCGCCCGACTTCGAATCCGACTGAGTCAGCTCTTCGGCGATGACAGGCGTCCCCTTCACTTCAACCAAGGTGGCCGCGGCACTGGCGACCGCCAATTGCAAATTGATCGGAATCTCTTCGCGCGCCAGCAGGTTGATGTCTTTTTGTTCGGTCCGGCTGAAACCGGGAGCGCTGGCCGCCACCGTGTAGACGCCTGGATCGAGGTTCACGAAGCGGTAGCGTCCTTCGACGCTCGTCACCAAACTGTGTGTCACGCGCGTCTGTTGATTGGTAGCCTCGACCTCCGCCCCGCGAATCGCGGCGGCCGAGGGATCCGTGACGCTGCCGTTGATGGTGCCATAAGTCGACTGAGCAAATGCCACAGTCGAGGCGGCGAAGCAAAAAGCCGCCAGACCAACCATGCGTCTCGAAATGAAATGTCTGCTGAGTTCCAACAGGAACCTCCTCAAAATGTTGTTCGGGACGGCGCGCGAACCCTAGCCACAGCGGAGTGTCCCGGTACGGAGCGCCGGCGAGTACCCGTCCTCGGCAGGATACTAAGTGACCGATTTCATCGATGTGACACTCCGTTGACGCGATTGTTACAACGAGTAAGTCTTCCATCGACACTCGTCATAAGCTAATTTGACACCGAATTGTCATCATGCGAGCCGCCACAGCAAGTTATGCTGTGCGAGATGAAGAACAAATCTGACATACAGCAGTCGTTTGGACCGGTGCAGCGGACTGAGGAGGCTATCCAAACGTGAAACTGCGAAGCGTGGTCTTCGACTGGGCAGGCACCATTGTGGACCACGGCAGCCGGGCGCCGGTCGCCGCGCTGCAGGACGCATTCGCCGGAGCGGGCCTGGCGGTTACGGTCGCCGAGGCGCGTCTGTCGATGGGAATTGCCAAGAAGGATCATATCCGTTGCATTCTGGAACTGCCGCGCGTGAGGGAAGAGTGGGAGCGGCAACGCGGAACAGCCCCGCGCGAAACGGATGTGGAGGCACTCTACGCTAAGTTCATCCCGAAGCAACTCGAGTGTTTGGGGAGCTTTGCAGGCGCAATTGCCGGCGTGCCAGCAATTTTCGAGGGACTGCGGTCGCGCGGAGTCAAGATCGGGTCCACCACCGGTTACACGCGGCCGATGCTGGAGTTCCTGGTTGACCGGGCGCGTGAACAGGGCTTCGCGCCGGATTGCGCGATCTGTCCGGGCGATGTGCCGGGCGGGGGCCGTCCCGCGCCGTGGATGTGCTATCTGAATGCGATACGGCTCGAAGTAAGTCCACTCTGGGCCACGGTGAAGATCGGCGACACTCCGAGCGACATCGCGGAAGGCTTGAATGCCGGCATGTGGACGATCGGCGTGACGCGAACCGGCAACGAAGCCGGTTTGACCGCGGAGGAATGGGAGTCGGCTACCGCCGGCGAGAGGCGGGAGGTAACTGCGGCGGCGCGGAGACGGCTGCTGGATGCTGGTGCGCACTACCTGGTGGAAAGCGCGGGCGAGTGTCTGGAAACGATCGATGAGATCGCGGGCCGGATTTCGTCGGGCGAAAGGCCATAAGACAAGTGGCGGCCAAGAGTCCGGTGCTGGACGCGCCGATGCAGGTCGAAGCAACCATTCCCGGCGGACTCGAAAAGTGGCGCGTCCTCACGGTTGCGCTGCTCGTGACTGGTTACGCGGGGTATTACCTGTGCCGCTCCAACCTTGCCGTAGTCATACCATTGCTGATCGGCGAAATGGGCCGGCGAGGCATAACGCCGGGTGACGCCAGAATCCGTCTTGGCACGATCGCGTCGTTGGGCGTGCTCGCCTATGCCGTCGGTAAGTTTCCCAGCGGATGGCTGGCGGATTTTCTCGGTGGCCGGCGCAACTTCCTGTTCGGCATGGCGGGCTCCATCCTGTTCACCGTCTTTTTTGGCTTGGCTGGCGGCATTCCCCTCTTCACGTTCGCGTGGATGGGGAATCGGCTGGTGCAATCGATGGGATGGGCCGGCGTGGTCAAGATCACGTCCCGCTGGTTCTCTTACTCTTCATACGGAACCGTGATGGGCATTGTCAGCCTGAGTTTTTTGTTTGGCGACGCGGCCTCGCGTGAGTTCATGTCGTGGCTGATCGGCGCGGGACTCGGCTGGCGGTGTGTATTCTATGTGGCGGCGGCAACCCTGGGTCTGCTGTTACTAGTCAACCTCGTTCTGTTGCGGGAAACGCCGAAACGAATCGGCTGCCCAGAGCCTCCGGCCAACCCGGCGAACCTATTCCAGTCGGCGGGCGATCGGGATGTGCCTGAGAACCTGCGCTCGCTCTTGTCGGCATTCGCTCGCAGCCGCGTGTTTTGGCTGGTGTGTTTGCTTTCCTGTGGCATCACCATACTGCGCGAGACCTTCAATCTATGGACGCCGACTTACTTCACGCAATCGGTGGGACTCACAGTGGCCGATGCCGCGCAAAAGAGCGCTCTCTTTCCGCTCTTTGGCGGAATCTCGGTGCTGGTGGCCGGCTTCCTGAGCGACCGCCTGGGCAAGGGCGGACGCGCCGCCATCATTTCCTGCGGCATGCTGCTGTCGTCGTTGGTGCTGTTGGTGCTGGCGTTCGGCAGCTTCGGAGGATCGAAGTTGGTGCCCGTCGTTCTGGTTACGTTGGTGGCCTTCGCGATGATCGGGCCATACTCCTACCTGGCGGGCGCAATCTCACTCGACTTCGGCGGGAAGCAGGGAAGCGCGACAGCGTCCGGACTGATTGACGGCGCGGGCTACCTGGGCGGAGTTTTGGCTGGAAACAGTTTCGCCAGCGTGTCGGTGACGTGGGGCTGGCGGGGCGGCTTTGCCGCGTTGTCCGCCGTGGCTTTGCTCTCGAGCGTCACCGCCGTAGCCTACTTCAACCACCAGAGGCGGGCAGCATGAGCGATAGTGCCTGGGCTGCAAAGAACGCTCGGCAGGTGCCGCATCAAGCGATGTCGATCCGCCATCCCGCTCCTGGAATCGATTCCGGGCGGCGGCGAACAAGGCAGAGACCCTTACCATGACGACTGACAAATTGCTATTCACTCCCGGGCCACTCACCACCAGCGCGACGGTGAAGGCGGCGATGTTGCGCGATGCGGGCTCGCGCGATCTCGATTTTCTGCAAACCGTGCGCGAGATTCGCCAGCGGCTGCTGGCACTCGGCGGGGCGCCGGCTTCCGGCGGCGTGGGCGATTACGAATGCGTTCTGATGCAGGGCAGCGGCACCTTCGCCATCGAATCGGTGATTTCGTCGGCGATTCCGCGCGAAGGCAAATTGCTTGTGTTGGTGAACGGAGCGTACGGATGGCGCATCGCGCAGATGGCGCGTGTCCATGGGATCGAAACCGAAACGGTGGATACGCCCGAGAACGGGAAGATTTCGCCGGAAGCCGCGGCGGAGCGCCTCGCGGCGTCGCGCGGCATCACGCACGTGGCAGTGGTCCATTGCGAGACGACGACGGGAATTCTCAATCCGATCGAAGCGATCGGCGCCGAGGTAGAGCGCGCTGGAGCGGCGTACATCGTCGATGCCATGAGCAGCTTCGGCGCCATCCCCGTGGACCTCGCCGCGGCACACATCGATTTTCTGATCTCGTCTGCGAACAAGTGCATTGAGGGCGTTCCCGGGTTCGGGTTCGTGCTGGCGCGGCGCGCCCGGGTACTCGAAGCGAAAGGCCGTGCGCGCACGCTGAGCCTGGATCTGCACGCGCAATGGGTGGGATTCGAGTCCGATGGCCAGTTCCGCTTCACTCCGCCGACGCACGTACTGTTGGCGTTCCATCAGGCGTTGCTCGAACTGGCAGCCGAGGGCGGCGTGGCGGGACGAGCGGCGCGTTACCGCGCGAATCACGCGACGCTGATGCGCGGCATGGCGGAGTTGGGGGTCGATGCGTACCTGGCGCCGGAGAATCAGAGCTACATCATCACAGCGTTCCGCTATCCGAAGCACCCGGCGTTTCGATTCGAAGAATTCTATGGGCGGCTGAGCGATTTGGGATTCATCATCTACCCTGGCAAGCTGACTGCGGAGCCCTGTTTTCGCATCGGGACCATCGGGCGATTGTCGCCGCAAGACATCGATGCGCTGGTCGCGGCGATGCGGCGGGTACTGGAGGAGATGGGAGTAACGCGCGGCGCCCACGCAGTTTCTTGAGCGGCAGCAGAGGCCGCCTTTAAATGCCCCGATAAACGCGGGTGTCTCGAACCGTCGGCGGGGCTCGCGGCCTGGCGGCTACCTCGCGGGTTTGGACTTGCCAGCAGGCTGGGCGGCACCGGCAGGCTGGGTTTCCCCGCCGCTTCCTCCGCCTCCTGGCGGCGCATCGGGCTTGTCCACAGCGCCCTTGCCGTCGCCGGCGGTGGGCATGTACTGCACAATCACCGAGATTCTGCGATTCGAAGCGTTCGTCGGGTCGTTGGGATGGCGCAGTTGGCGGTCGGCGAACCCGCGAACCTGGCCCACCTGGTCCACGCGCAAACCGTTGGCCTCCATGATCCGGCGGGCGGAGTTGGCTCGATCCGTGGAGAGTTCCCAGTTGCTGTAGGCGGCATCGCCACTATACGGTTTGGCATCGGTGTGGCCTTCAATCATGATTCCGTTGGGCAATTTACCCAACTCGCCCGCGAGTACACTCAACAGTTGGCTGCCACTTTCGGTGGGAATCGGTTTGCCGGATTCAAAAAAGACGCCGGCTTCATTCTCCAATAACTCGATGCGCAACCCGTCGGAAGTGATGGTGATTTCCACGTGGTCCTTCAGGTCGTGGAAGTTGGGTACGGCCTTCAGCGCCTCCTGGAGCTTCTCGCGCAGCTTGTTCATGTCGTCCTTGGGGATTTCGATTGAATTCCCCAAGCCGGCAGCGGCAGTTCCGGTTTGCTTACCGGGGCCGCTGGGGTTGCTAAAGTAGGCGGCAATGGCCTTCTGCACTTCCTTGTCCGCGCTCATCAGCCACAGCACGATGAACAACGCCATCAAAGCCGTGACGAAGTCCGCGTAAGCGACCTTCCAGGCGCCGCCGTGATGCCCAGCGTGCCCGGCGGCTTTCCGGCGGATGACGATAATCGGCCGGGGCTGGCCGGATTCATCGGTCTTGTCAGCCATGGTTTATGCCACCTTGCCGGCCGCCGGCTTGGCGGGGGGAGCGTTGGCGGGCGCCTTGCCAGCGTTGCGGCAGGTGGTCTCCATCTCCTTGAACGACGGGCGCACCTCGGAGGGAATTGAACGGCGCGCCAGTTCCACCGCCAGGATGGGGCTCATCCCCTTGACGAAGGCCAGCGCGGCAACGCGCAGGAAGCTGTAGTAGTTGGCCGCCGCCGCAATCTGCTTACCCATAGCCGAAGCCAGTGGGCCAAAGACGCCGTAACACAGCAGGATGCCCAGGAACGTGCCGACCAGGGCCGAGGCTACCTTATGGCCGATCTCCTCCTTGGCGCCTCCTAGCGAGCCCATCGTGATGACGACGCCCAGGACCGCCGCCACAATTCCCAGTCCCGGCAAAGCGTCGGCCATGGTGGCGAGCGCCACAACCGGCTCTTCCGCTTCACGATGGTGGACTTCCAGGTCGGCTTCCATCATGTTGTCGATATCCATCGGTTCCACGCCGCCCGAACACGCCATACGCAGCGTGTCGCAAAGAAAGGCCACCGCATGATGCGACTTCAGGAATTCTTTGTATTTGCTGAATATAGGGCTCTTCTCCGGGTTGTCCACTTCTTCTTCGATCTTGGCGGTGCCCGCCTTTCGGGCGTGGTTGTACAACTCGAAGAGCATTTTGAGATTGCTGAGGTAAAAGGCCCTGGTGTAGACTCCACCAGTGAATATTCCGGCAAGCCCTTTGCCGACGCGAATCAGCGTGGGAAGGGGATTTGCCACCACCAGGGTGCCGATCGCCGCCCCCAGGATGATGAGCAATTCGGCCGGCTGCATCAAGACTCCGAGCTTGCCATGTTCCATCGTGTAGCCAGCCACGATGGCTCCGAACACAACGACAATTCCGATGATGGGAATCATTGGATCGAATTCGGCCTGCAATGAATCTATCGGTAGAGCGGCGAATTACTTTAGACGGCGGGGCGCTTCCCGCAAATTGTCCTTGCAATTCCCGGCACTGGCCTGGAAAAATAGGGCTTTGGTGAAGACTATGCGCGTACGCGTGTTGGGCATCGTGCTGGCTGGTGGGAAAGGGACACGGCTCTACCCGTTGACCAAGGAGCGGGCCAAACCCGCCGTTCCGTTCGGAGGCAAGTACCGCATTATCGACTTTGTGCTCAGCAACTTCATCAACTCCGGGATCTACTCGATTTACGTGCTCACGCAGTTCCGCAGCCAGTCGCTGTTGCAGCACCTGAGCGAAGGCTGGCGGTTCGGCACCCTGCTGAAATCGCAGTTCATTATCCCCGTGCCGGCGCAGATGCGGTCTCCCGGCGAAACCTGGTACCAGGGAACCGCCGATGCCATCTACCAGAACATCAACCTGGTGGAGCAGGCGGACCCCGACGCAGTGGCCATCTTCGGCGGCGACCACATCTACCGGATGAACCTGAACAACATGCTC
>CAZFOP010000027.1:0-16928 GCA_964520085.1 uncultured Solibacteraceae bacterium
GCCCAGCGCCGGCCTGGACCCGATCACCGCCCACACCATCATGGCCTTGCTGATTAAGGAGCGTGACATGGCGCAAACCACCACCATCCTGGTCACCTATCGCTACCAGGACGGCAACCTGATGGCCAACTTCCGTTACAATTCGAAACAGGGGCGTCTGGAGCCGGCCCGGCAGTCCGAGGGTCCGCTCCCGCGCACCACGTTCATGGTGCTGCGCGAAGGCCGCCTGGTCTTTGAAGGCGATCAGGACCGGCTGGAGTCCACGGCAGACGATTACATTTCGAAGTTCTGCAAACACCGGGAATAACGCATGGCGGATCGCAAGAAAGTTCGTTGGTCGCAGCTCAAGATCGGCATCGTCGCCGGCACGGGATTCGTCATTCTGTTCATCCTGGTCTTCCTGCTGACGCAGAGCAAAAGCCCGTTTTCCCATTACGCGCTGCTGCGCACGTACATGGACAATGCGGCGGGACTTCCCGACGGCACCGAAGTCCAGTTGAACGGCATCATCATCGGCTTTCTCGAGACGCCCAGGCTGACCGAGTCGCACGATCCGAAGCGCGCGGTGGAGTTCGACATGATGGTGAAGCCGGGATTCCTGTCGCAGATTCCGGAAGATTCCTCGGTTGCCATCACCGCCTCCACATTGCTGGGCGGCAAGGTGATCGACATTACCAAAGGCGTGTCCCGGGTCCCCGTGAAGCCGGGGGCCGAGCTGCGATCCTCCCAGGTGGAGGACATCCCGCAACTGATGGGCGAGATGAAGGTGGTCCTCGATAGCTTGCAGACCATCGTCGTGCGGGTGGACGACCTGCTGGGTGGGATCGAGCAAGGCAAGGGCAACATCGGCAAACTGCTCAAGGACGAGGAACTCTACGACCGGCTGAACGGCATCGCCGCCGAAGGTCAGAAGCTGTTGAGCGACGTGCGTACCTCCAACGGTACACTCGGCAAACTGATTTACGACGACACGCTCTACCGCGACCTGGATGCGCCCTTGAAGCGCATCGACTCGATGATGGCAGGCTTGCAGGGAGGCCAGGGCACTGCGGGCAAGATGCTCAAAGACCCGGCGCTCTATGACGAAGCCCACCAGTCACTGAGCGAAATTCATACGCTGCTCAATGAGATCAACGCGGGAAAAGGCACCGCCGGCAAACTCATGAAGGACGACCAGCTCTACACTCACATGGACGACCTGGTGACCAAGTTCAACACGACCGTGGACAAGATCAATGGCGGTCAAGGCACGCTGGGCCAGTTGGCCGTGAATCCCGCCCTCTACGACGCGCTCACTAGCGCGACGCTCGAATTCCAGTCGCTGGCCAAGGACATGCACGCCAATCCAAAGCGTTTCCTCTCCATCCGGCTGGGCCTGTTTTGAGCGCGCGCCGCCAACTGGTGGTGAACGCGGACGATTTCGGATTCACGCCGGACGTCAACTCCGGGATCGTGGAGGCGCATCGCTGCGGCATCCTCACCGCAACCACGCTGATGGCGAACGGAGACGCGTTTGACGATGCCGTGCGTCTGGCGCACGAAACTCCGTCGCTCGATGTCGGCTGCCATCTGGTGTTGATCGGCGGACGATCGATAGCCACGGGAAGACCGCTTCCCGCCACGGTGGCGCAACTGCTGCGCGCGCTGGTGCGCCGCGATATCCCACTCTACGACGAACTGGCGGCGCAGACGCGGCGCACGATCGCCGCCGGCATCCGTCCCACCCATCTCGATACCCACAAGCATACGCACCTGGCCCCGCCGGTGCTCGACGCGGTGGTGCGGATCGCACACGATTTCGGCATTCCCTGGGTGCGCCGCCCGTTCGATCTTCCGATGGGCGCCCTCGGCGCGCCACGGCTGACGCGCTGGACGAGCGGCACGCTGGGTTTGTTGCGAGGCCGCTTTCAGCGCGTGCTGGCCGCGAATGGCTGCCGCACCGTCGACCATTTCGCCGGCTTCCGCATGACAGGCCGCGTCGGCCGCCAGGAACTGGCCGCGCTGGCCGCTGCGCTGCCCGAAGGATCCACCGAGCTCATGTGCCATCCAGGACACTGCGGCGATGCGCTGCGCCACGCGCGCACCCGCCTCAAAGAAAGCCGCGAGCGCGAACTGCAATCGTTGATCGCCCCCGAGACTCGCCAGGCGCTGGAGCGCCACTCGATCGAGCTCGTGAATTTCTCGCAATTGGGATGAGTTGGAGGCGCGGGGAAGGCTGGAGCGACCAAACCCGAGGTCAATCTTCAACACATCCTTCTTATCGAATGACAGCGGTTTTCAGCTAAGCAGCAAGCCGGGAACGCCGAGGTAGTCGGTTTTGTTGTGGGTCAGCAGCGGAACATCGTAGAGCAGAGCCGTGGCGGCGACCCACACGTCGGCGGTCTCGATACGCCGGCCGTTTTTTCGGGCGGCAACCATCGCCTCCGCCCATTTCAGAACGAGGTCATGTGATGAAGGCACGACCACGAAGCGGCTAAGAAACAATCGCAGCCATGCGACGCGCTTTTCACTCCAATTCGCCAAGAGAGCCCACTGTTCCAACTCAGCCTCGGTCATGAACGAGATGAACCATTGCCGGTCTTGCAGCTGTGGAAGATATACTTATGCGCGGCTGTCAGACTTGAAGAGGAACGACACGACATCCGTGTCGAGCACGACGGACTTCATGCGGCTGGGCCGGTTTTCGCGCGCCCGCGCCATGCGCGCATCTCCGCCAGAAAATCTTCGACCGACTCTTCCTCAGGCCAGAAGTCGCCCAGTAGATCCTTGGGGTCGCGAGGAAACGTCAGCCCCTGCGCGGCGATCAATTCTTCCGCCGACGGATGTCCCTTACGAGAGTACTTGTGAGCGAGTTCCGCCATCGCGCCCTTCATCGTACACCTCAGTATACCTCTGCCTTTCTCGAACACGGGCTCCAGCTGTCACCTCGTTCTCAACGCCATCTTCGCATCACAACTCGCGCCACTCTGTGAAGCTTCGCCTTCAGCCATGGTTTAGAATTGAGGTGAATCCCAAGTACATCCCGAGGAGAAAGAATGTTGAACCGACTAGCTTTCGTCACTGGTGCGAGCCGTGGAATCGGACGCGCGATCGCGCTGAAGCTGTGTCGCGCCGGCTTCGAGATCGTGGTGGCTTCGCCCGAAGTCGAGAACAACGAAATCGTGGCGGGCGAAATCCGCGCTTGCAGTGGCGAGGCGATGACGCTGAATCTGGATGTGACATCGCCGGAATCCGTCAAGGAAGGATTCGCCAAAGTCCTGAAGGACAAGTCCCGCATCGACGTGCTAGTGAACAACGCCGGCATCGCGCGCGACGGCCTCGCCGTGCGCATGAAACCATCGGACTGGCAACTGGTTCTGAAGGTGAATCTGGATGGCGCGTTCCTGTGCAGCCAGGCGGCGCTGCCCGGCATGATGCGCAACCGTTGGGGACGCATCGTCAACATGTCTTCCGTGGTGGGCCAGGCGGGTAGTGTGGGACAAGCCAACTACGCCGCATCCAAGGCAGGCTTGATCGGACTCACCAAGGCGCTGGCGCAGGAGATGGGCAGCCGCGGGATCACCGTGAATGCCATCGCTCCCGGCTACATCGACACCGATATGACCAAGGGCCTGCCCGAGGATCTCAAGCAGAAGATGTTGTCGGCGGTTCCGCTCGCCCGCATGGGCACGCCGGAAGATATCGCCAACGCGGTGAAGTTCCTGGTAAGCGACGAGGCGTCGTATATCACCGGGCACGTGCTTGCCGTCAACGGCGGCATGTACATGTAAGCTTGGAAGAGAACGGACGCTGCTTCCGTCGTTACGGCGGCGTGCATCCGCCAGGATCCGCTCATGTTGATCGAGATCGCCGGTTTACCCACACCCGAGAATTCGGCGATTCAGCTTCACCCCACCGATAACGTCGCGGTGGCGCGCGTGCCGCTGGCCGCTGGCGCCGCGCTTCGTGTGGGCGGAGAATCGCTGACCGTCCGCAACGCCATCCCAGCCGGCCACAAAGTGGCGCTGCGGGCGATTGCGGCAGGCGCGACCGTGTTTCGCTACGGCCAGCCGATCGGTCTGGCGAAGGTGCCGGTCGCGCCCGGCAGCCACGTGCACACGCATAACCTGGCTTTCGACGAACACCGCGCGGCGTACCAGTTTCCGTCCGGGTCGCTCGCCGCGCCGGCGCGCCGTGAAGATGGCCCCAGTTTTCTCGGCTACCTGCGCGCGGACGGCCGCGCCGGCACGCGGAACTATATCGCGGTAGTCGCGGCATCCAACTGCGCCGCCCACACTGCCGAGCGGATCGCCGCGAGCTATGCGGGCGATATGCTGCCGGCAAACGTGGATGGCGTGGTGGCGTTTCCACACGGCGAAGGCTGTGGGCATTCGGAGGGTGCGGATCTCGATCAGCTTCGGCGCACCCTCGGCGGCGTGCTCGATCATCCCAACGTTTCCGCCGCCGTGATTCTGGGGCTCGGTTGCGAAGGCAACCAGATCGATCATTACCTGGGCGGTGACGGGCCGCGGGCCGCACGCGTGGTGGGCATGACGGTGCAGGCGAACGGCGGCACGCGCGCGACCGTCGATGCCGCACGCCGCGAGATCGCGCGCTTAATCGAAATCGCCGCCGCCGAATCGCGCAGTCCCATTCCGGCTTCGCGCATCGTGCTCGGCCTGAACTGCGGCGGCTCGGATTCCTTCTCCGGCATCACGGCCAATCCGGCGCTGGGCCGCTGTTCGGATTGGCTCGCCGAACTGGGCGGCACGCCGGTGCTAGCCGAAACGCCGGAGATCTTCGGCGCCGAGCACCTGCTGGTCCAGCGCGCGCGCAACCGCCAGGTGGCCGAGAAACTGCTCGCCATGATCGACCGGTACCGGCAGTACCTGGCGCGCTTCGGCGGCAGCTTCGACCACAATCCCAGCCCCGGCAACAAGGCCGGCGGCCTCAGCAACATCCTGGAAAAATCGCTCGGAGCGGCGGCCAAGAGCGGCTCGTCGCCGCTGATCGAGGTCTACGATTACGCCGAACGGATTAGCAACCCAGGCTTCGCGTTCATGAACACGCCCGGTTACGACCCGGTATCGCTGACCGGCCTGGCCGCCGGCGGCGCGAACCTGATCGCGTTCACGACCGGCCGCGGCAGCGCGATCGGCTTTCCCACCGTCCCCGTGATCAAGATCGCGAGCAACAGCCACACCTTCCGCGCCATGCGCGACAACATGGACGTGAACGCCGGCAGCATCGCCAACGGCGAGCGCACGGTCGACGAAGTCGGCCGCGAGATCGTTGACTTGATGCTGGCCGTGGCTTCCGGCCAGCGCACCTGTGCCGAGCGCCTGGGCCACCGGGAATTCGTCCCCTGGCGGATCGGGCCGGTGCTGTAGCGGCGAAGCGGTATGTTCAAAGCCACGGCTCCCGGTCCGCTTCTATAATGGAAAAGCATGCTCCGCAAGCTCTCGCTTTCTCTCGCTGCCGCGTGCCTGGGCGCATACGGCCAGACCAAGATGGCCGCCAGGTCGGCGCTCGATAAGGCCACCTTTGAAGCCTATGTGCGGCACATGTATGTGATGGACTCGCAAATAGCGGTCCGGATTTCCGACCCCCAGCCCGACGAAATGCCCGGCTTTTCGGAAGTGACCGTGCACGCCTCCCGAGGCGATCAGAGTATGGACCTCGTCTTCCACATTTCCAAGGACGGCAAGAAAATCGTCCAGGGCACCGTCTACGATATCGCGCGAAACCCCTTCCAGGCCGACCTCGACAAGATCAAGACGGATGGCGCACCGGGTGAGGGCACTTCGGGAGCCCCGGTGGCCATGGTTGAGTTCAGCGACTTCGAATGCCCTTACTGCAAGGAAGAAGCCAAGATGTTGCACGACCATCTGCTTTCCACGTACCCGACGCAGGTAAAACTCTACTTCAAGGAGTTTCCGCTGGAGGCAATCCATCCTTGGGCCAAGCGGGCCGCCATGGCGGCGCGCTGCGTGCAAAGGCAGAGCGTGGACGCCTTCTGGACCTATCACGATTGGATTTTTGCCAACCAGGAGAAGATCACTGCGGAGAACCTGCGCGACCAGGTACTGGACTGGGCGAAAGGGCAGAACCAGATCGATGGTGTGAAGCTGGCGCAGTGCATGGAGAACAAGGAGACCGAGGCCGACGTGGATAAGAGCGTGGCCCAGGCCCGCGACCTGGCGGTCAATTCCACGCCCACGCTATTTGTCAACGGCCGGCGCATCGAGAAGTCGATCGATTGGGCGTCGCTCAAGAGCATCATCGATTTCGAAATCGAGTATCAGAAGACCGCACACAACGCCGGCGACGATTGCGGATGCGATCTGAAGCTGAACCTGCCCGGCCAGCCAGAATCCAAATCTGAGCTCGGCCTGCCGGCCCATCAGTAACACACCGCGGTCTTACGCCTCGGGCAACAAATCGTGCAAGCACTCGATCAGTTGTGCCGGGAAGAACGGCTTGCGCAGGAAACGGACGTGGCGCGACTTCGACAAAACCGGCGCATCCTTCACCTCGCCGGAAATGAGCAGGATCTGAGCATTGGGATGCAGTTTCAGCACGCGCCCTGCCAGCCGAACCCCATCCATCTCCGGCATCGCAACATCGGAGATGAGCAAATCGATTGCCTGCCGCTGGCAGATTTCGAGCGCCGCCGAAGGCCGCGGCGCCAGCAGCACGTTCACGTTGCGCGCGCCGAGCATCCGCTCCAGCAGCCGCGGAATTTGCGGGTCGTCGTCCACGATTAACACTGTTTGCGGCTGGCTCATGCGAATCTATTGATTCTACGAGTGCACCGCACCGGGCGCAAGGGGACCTTGGGTGTCAAAGGGGGAACGCCCGCGTTCACTTGACGACGATGTTCACCAGCTTGTCAGGCACCGTAACGATCCGAACGATCTGCTTGCCGGCGATGACTGGCTGGACCTTTGCGTCGGCCAGAGCGAGCTTATCGAGCTCGTCCTTGGGCGTGCCGAACGGGGCGTAAACGCGGCTGCGCAGCTTGCCGTTGACCTGCACCACGATCTCGGCTTCCTCGGCCTTGGCGAGTTCGGGATCGAAGACCGGCCACGGCTGACGGAAAACCGGGCCGTCGCGGCCAAGTTCGTCCCAGATCTCCTGGGACAGGTATGGCGCGAATGGCGCCAGCATCAGCGCCAGCTTCTCCAACACCTCGTTCAGCACCGCGGAGCCGATCTTCTCCTCCTCGGCGTAGAGCACGTTCACCAGTTCCATAATGCTGGCGATGCAGGTGTTGAAGTGCCAGCGCGATTCAAAATCTCCGGTGATCTTCTGCAGACACTGATGGAGCTTGCGCTGCAC
The DNA here is from genome assembly GCA_964520085.1 of uncultured Solibacteraceae bacterium. Classification (GTDB taxonomy): domain Bacteria; phylum Acidobacteriota; class Terriglobia; order Bryobacterales; family Bryobacteraceae; genus Bog-375. Next base: position 7,321 of record CAZFOP010000027.1, read on the forward strand.
CTGGCGGTCGGCTGAGCCAACCTCCGGGCCGCCGGCGCCAACGCGGCGCGTGACGAAGCGGTAGACACGGCCAAGGAAGCGGTAGATGCCGTCGGCGCCTTCCCAGCGCCAATCGACTTCCTTTTCGGGCGGCGCGGCGAAGAGCACGAACATGCGCGCGGTATCGGCGCCGTACTTTTCGGCCAGCATGTCGGCGCCCACCACGTTTCCTTTGGACTTCGACATCTTGGCGCCTTCGGCGATCACCATCCCTTGCGTGAAGAGGCGGCGCGCGGGTTCGCTGTTTTGGATCAAACCGATATCGCGCATCACCTTGGTGAAGAAGCGCGAGTAAATCAGGTGCAAAATGGCGTGCTCGACGCCGCCGATGTATTGATCGATTTCAAACCAATACGCGATCTTGTCCGGGTCGAAGGGAGCCTTGTCGTTGTGCGGATCGCAATAGCGGTAGAAATACCAGGACGAATCGATGAAGGTGTCCATGGTATCGGTCTCGCGCCGCGCCGCGCCGCCGCATTTTGGGCAGGCGACGTTGACGAACTCCGGCACGTTTTCAAGTGGCGACCGGCCGGCGCCGGTAATTTCGATGCGGTCGGGCAGCCGCACGGGGAGCTGGTCTTCGGACACGGGAACCAGGCCGCAAGCCGGGCAGTGGATCACAGGGATGGGCGTGCCCCAATAGCGCTGGCGCGAGATGCCCCAATCCTTGATGCGGAAGGTGACCGCCGCATCGCCAAAGCCATGCGCTTTGGCGTGCGCGGCCATCTTGTCGCGGGCCTCCTCGCTCGTTAGGCCGGACCAGTCGCCGGTATGTTCGACGATGCCATCCTCGGTAAACGCGTTTATCAAACCCGGTTCGACACCAAGCTCGCCATCCACGGGGCGGATGACCGGGCGGACGGCGATGCCATACTTGCGGCAGAATTCGAAATCGCGCTCGTCGTGCGCGGGCACGGCCATGATAGCGCCAGTACCGTAGCCCATCAGCACAAAGTTACCAATCCAGATCGGAACATTCTCGCCGCTGTATGGATTGACGGCGTAACTGTCAGTGAAGAAGCCTTCCTTTTCAATGTCGCCTGGGTCGCGGCCGGCGCGCGCATCCACCATCGCCTTTGCGCGCGCCTGGCCTGCCACATCGAGCAGTTGAGCATTGAGCGGATGCTCCGGCGCCAGAATCACGCAGGTGGCGCCGTAGATGGTGTCCACGCGCGTGGTGAAGACGCGAATCTTCTCGCCCGTGCCGGCCAGCGCGAAATCGATCTCGGCGCCTTCGGAGCGGCCGATCCAATTACGCTGCATGAGCAGCACGCGCTCCGGCCAGCCGTCTTCGAGTTGCCGCATATCGGCCAGCAACTGGTCGGCGTAGTCGGTGATCTTAAGAAACCACTGCTCCAGGGCGCGCTGCTCGACGGGCGTATCGTCGTGGCGCCAGCAGCAGCCATCCACCACCTGTTCATTGGCCAGTACGGTGGCGCACTTGGGGCACCAGTTGACCAACGCCTTCTTGCGGTAGGCCAGCCCGCGCTCCAGCATTCTGAGGAAGAACCACTGGTTCCAGCGATAATACTCGGGCTCACAGGTGGAGACTTCACGGTCCCAGTCGTAGCTGAAGGCGAAGCGGCGGTGAGTCTTCTTCATCGCCTCGATATTGCGCAGCGTCCACTCGCGTGGCGGCTGCTTGTTGGCAATGGCGGCGTTTTCGGCGGGCAAGCCAAAGGCGTCCCAACCCATGGGATGGAGCACATTGAAGCCGCGCATCCACTTGTACCGCGCCAGGGCATCGCCGATCGAATAGTTGCGAATGTGGCCTATGTGCAACGTGCCGCTGGGATAAGGCAGCATTTCCAGAACATAGAACTTAGGCTTGGCGGAATTCTCTTCCGCCCGGTAGAAATCGGCTTGCTGCCAACGCTGGTACCATTTCAGTTCGATTTCTCGATGATCGTACGGCTTTTCAGACATAATAGTACTTTTCGGGGGAGATGAAACTTATGGTAACAGGCGGACAAACCGCTCGCGGATTTCCGATGGTAGCGCTCGGCCGCAGGAGATTCGTCCAACTCGCGGCGGCCGCCGTTGTGGCGCGCGCTCAGCAAGCTCCCAAGCCGCTGCGCCTGGGTGTGGTCGTCGACTGCACGAACGCGGATGCGGGAATCCGGCGCGTGAAGGAACTTGGTTTCGCCACCTGCGAGGTCAAGGTGGCAGCGTACGACGGGGGCGCCGCGAAGAAGTTACGCGCGGCTCTGGAACAATACGGCATCGAAGCCACTGCGTTGATTGTGACTGGCCCCGGCCCCGAGATCGACACGTTCCAGGACGGGCCGCACACGGTGGGCCTGGTGCCACCGAAGACCCGCGGGGATCGGGTCGAGCTGCTGCGCAAGGCCTCCGACTTCGCCAAAACGGCGGGCATTCCCGCCGTGCAACGCGAGCTAGGCTTCCTGCCCGCGGAGGTGGATAATCCGCTGTTCAAGCCGTGCGTGGATGCGTTGTGGCATGTGGCGGACTACTGCAAACACAACGGCCAGACCGTGCGCTGCGCGACGGGCCACGAAACTCCGCTTGCGCTGCTGCGAGTGATTCGCGCCGCCGCGTTCCCCAACATCGGGGTGAACCTGAATCCCGCCAGCTTGATTCGCTACGGCAATGGGAATCCGGTGGACGCGCTCGACACGCTGGGCCCACTGGTGATGGGCGTCTCTGCCACGGACGGACTGTACCCGACCGATCCGGATGAGTTAGGCGAGGCAAGGCCCATGGGAAAGGGCAAAGTGGATTTCCCGCGCCTCCTCGCACGCCTCAAGGAAGTCGGTTACGATGGCCCGATCACGATCGACGGCGAGAACACCGGCCCGCAGCAGACCGCCGACGTTGTGGCGGCAAAGCGGTACCTGGAAGGCCTGATCGGTTGAGGCGGCGGGGCGTCTGCCGCCGAACCACTCCCGATTAACGTGTGGTCGACCGAGGGTGGCGGCGTTGTACAGGTGGATCTGTCCAGAGGTGCGTGCGAAAGGCCTCCGAACCCGGGCATTCGATCGACGCATCGGCGGACAAGCGAGTGCCGCTAAGCTTCGCAGGCGTGACGAGACGCGGATGCGCCCCTGGGGCAGCGTCCGCAGCGGCATTGTACAACGAATTGTTAGGAGAAGCGGATTACGCGACTTTCTGTACTTTGCCGCTGCGGATGCACGATGTGCAGGCGCGCAGGCGGCGGGACGCCCCGTTCACCACGGCGCGAACCGACTGCAGATTCAAATCCCAGCGCCGCTTGGTGACGTTGTGGGCGTGGCTGACGCGGTTACCGAACTGGGGTCCGCGACCGCAAATATCACATACCTTTGCCATAAGACACAAATCTCCGGGAAGTCGAAACGTCAAGTATAGCAGATTCCCAGCTCCTTCGGCTTCCTGCTCCGGCGTTGGAGTGACCCGAAAAAGCTGCTGCCCACCGAGTGAGGCTGCACCTCAGCGACGGACCCACTTCGCAATGTCGTCAATTACCTCTTCAGCCACGTGGCCGGGCTTCTCATACTCCGCTGGCGAAGGCTTCCCTTCCCCGGCGATGAAAAGGTGATTCAGTTGTGGGTAGCTGCGGAACACGACATTCTTCCGGCCGGCCAGCGCGGCCTTCCACAAGTCGAAATCCTTCATGGACACCTGAAAATCGCGCCCGCCTTGCAGAATGAGCATCGGCATATTGATCGCCTTCGCCTCCGCGTCGGGATGATAGTCCTTCAGGTCGGCGAGATATCGTGGGGGTACGTTAAGTCCCGCGTATGGATCCCGCCGGACAGCTTCCAGCTTGGCCTGCGTTTCCGCAGTAAGCGGGCCGGCGAGACTGGCGAAGTATTCGTCCTGCTCGACGATCAATTCTCCGAGCGACCGCACGTTCCCGGCCATGACGATGACACCGGCCAGCTTCGGATCGCGCTGCATGATGCGCGGCGCGAGATACCCGCCCTGACTGTGGCCGAGGACATAGACCGCCGCAGGATCGATGTGCGGCTGCTTTCTGACCAGGGCAGCCGCGCGCACGGCATCGTCCACGGTCTCCCGGTTCATGGTGAAGTCCGGATCGGCCGCGCATTCGTTCGGATACTGCCGGTTGCGCTTGACATATCGCAGAACGGCGACGTCGCGCGAGGCAAGCCCTTCGGCCAGGTCGCGAAACACCTTCGCGCCGCCGACCGTTTCATCGCGGTCGTTTGGCCCGGAGCCATGCACCAACACTACCGCCGGGAACGGGCCGTTGCCCTTCGGAATCGTGAGCGTGGCGGGCAGCTTCCATTGATCGTCGCCAACGGTGAGTTCGACCGAAGTGAAAGTATCGGCGCGAGCGTATGCCGGACTTTGCCATGGCGGCGCGGGGGCGGCAGCCGGGCGCCAGTAAGTGCCTTCGATCTGCCCATCCTTATTCCAGGTCACTTGAAAGTCGAGGGAGACGGGCGCCCAGCGGACCGTGATGACCACTACAGTCGAGTCACCCACCTTGGTCGTGCTTGCCGCTCCGATGCTCTGGGGCGCACCGAGAGTCAGGATCTGACTCATCTGGCTGGTGAAAGTCTCCGGGCTGATGGCGCTCTTCATGTTCGGCGAAAACGCCCCGTAGAACGCGTCGAATTTACGCGCCAGGAGCTGATCGAGCGCCTGTCTGGTACGGTCCTCGAGGGACCGCGCAAATGCACTGAGGGCCACGACCAGCAATAGGAAGGTCCGCATATCTTAATGATGGTTCCAGTTCGTTGAGCACCGGCAAATGCACGGCAGTTTTCTCCCGTGGCGTCTGGATTTCTCAAGCGGCTGTCCAGCGTTCATGCAGTTCCCGGCACTCGCGATGATACAGTAAAGGACGAGGAGACTCTTGGAAATGTTCCGACGCGATTTCCTGCTGAGCGTGGCTGGCGCCGCAGCCGCGCCGGCGTTCCTGCGCGGGGCCGAGCTATCTCACCTCGACCGCGTGGACCGCGCGCTGGCGGGCAAGGAATTGGACCGGCCGGCCTTCACCTTCTGGCATCATTTCGGACTGAAGACGCCGGAAGAACACGCCGCGCGCACACTGGAGTTTCACCACGCCTACCGTACCGACATCGTCAAGGTGATGAGCGACTTTCCGTATCCGAAGCCGGCCGGCAAATGGTACGACCTCAAAGTCGAAGCTAATCTGTTTCCGCAGCAGATTCGCGCTCTCGAGCTGATTCGCGAAGGCCTTGGCGGCTCAGCATACATGATGGAGACGGTCTTCAACCCGTGGAACGTGGCGCAGAAACTGTCCTCCAAGGAGGAAGTGCTGCGGCTGAAGGATGAGCACCCGCAAGCTCTGCTGGACGCGCTGGATGTAATCACGCGGTCGGAGATCAATCATGCGCGGCGCGTGCTCGCCATCCAGGGAGTGGCCGGCCTGCTATACTCCGTCGCCAATGCAAACAAAGAGGAAATGTCGCCGGCCGATTACGAGAAATTCAGTCGTCCGTTCGACAAGCGTTTCCTGGAAGCGATAGGAGAGACCAAACTGACGTTTCTTCACTTGCACGTGCAGCCCGGTTACTTGGAGTTTTTCCGCGACTTCACGGCGCCGGTGATCAACTACTCGCTGCACGTTTCCGGCATTCCGATGACTGAAGTGCGCAGCCAGTTTCCAGGCTGGGTGATCGCGGGCGGCATCGACGAGGTCAACTATCGGACCCTCACTTCCGAAGACCTGCGCCGCCAGTGGCAATCCGCCGCGCAGGCCGCCGGGCGCAAGTTTCTTCTCACTCCCGGCTGCTCGGTGCCAAACGACAGCACAGCCGCGGAACTAGCCCGCTTGCCGGACTTGCTGAAGGCGTGAGAGGCCTGGTAGTGGCGGCGGCACTTTCGCTTGGCAACCCTGTTACTGCAGCGGATAGCCGTGAATCAGCTTAAGTTCCCGTGACCAACGAGTCTTAGTGAAGAAGTGGGTGAGGACGTCCATCGCGTGATCGAAGCCGATATTGCCGTTCATCAGATCCTCTTCCGGCGCGTCGAACGACCAGTAGACCACCACTGGAGTGCCCTCGATGTTTTGCCGCGGCACACAACCCCAGTAGCGGCTGTCGAGCGAATTGTCGCGGTTGTCTCCCATGGCGAAAATGCAGCCCGGCGGCACGATGAGTTCGCCGTTCACCACGTTGTCGCCGAGCATGGCCAGAGCCGGCTGCATCACGCCAGACTCCGGCGGCGCAGCGGGGAAGTTGTCGCGGTACGGATCGATGTACGGGGTAATGTGCTGCACGTATGGCTCGCTTGCGGCGTGGCCGTTCAGGATGAGCTGCTTGTCGACCATCCGGATATGGTCGCCGGGAATTCCGATCGCCCGCTTCACCAGGTCCTTCCGAATGTCCACGGGGTCGCGGAAGACGATGATGTCGCCGCGGCGCACGTCGCGATATGGCAGCAGCCGGCTGGAAATCGCGCCCGGCGGCGCGAAGGTCAGCTTATCCACCAGGACATGATCGCCCGTCATCAGCGCGCCCTCCATGGACCCGCTGGGAATTACGAAAGACTGCGCCACGCTGGTGAAGAAGAACAGCATCCAGATGATGGTAACGGTCCACTCCGCGACGAAGCTGCGGTGGACGGTGCCCGTCAGCGCGCGGTACCGGCTCCAGAGACCCGGCGCTTTCGCCGTCACCGCTTCACCGCTCCCTTGGCCCTCGTGATTCTGGTTTTGCTTCTCATAGTCGCCGTTGTAGCTAAGGCGCGCGAAGCGGCACAGTGGCGCGCGCAACCTCAAATAGGACCAACCATCGCCCTTCATAGCCTGTCATGCCGCGGTGAAGCTCGACAGAGTGATAGACGGCAAAAAGCGACCGTCTGTTCCAACGCTGGTATGAAAAAAACGACTCTACAAAACCGCCAGACTCACAGCCCTCCGTGAAACCGTCCGAAGGCGCGGGCCAGCATCAACGACATAATTAGGACGCCCGTCCCAAGGACGAGCATATGCACCGTGTTGCGCAGATCGAAGTTGCCGACACGGCAGACCAGCAGGTAGCCGACGGCAAGGTTGAATAGGCCCCATAAGACGTTGACCGTCGAAGAGGACAGGCCTTCCCCGGGTGGCGATGCGAAGGGGCTCTGGAAGGCGCGCCCCGAGATTCCATTGCCGAGATGGGGCAGCGCGTTGGCGAGGAATGCGCCCCCGAAGAAGTACGCCAGATAGTGGTACCAAAGCATTGTCACACCTCAGTGGCTGCAAATTTGGCAGGCGGCGCTTTATTTGAGCGGATAGCCGTGGACCAGCTTAAACGTTCGCGACCATCGGGTCTTGGTGAAGAAGTGGGTCAGGATGTCCATCATGTGGTCGACGCCGATATTGCCGTTCGTCAGATCGGCGGTGGGCGCTTCAAACGACCAGTAGATGATCATCGGCGTGCCTTCGATGTTCTCCCGCGGTACGAATCCCCAGTAGCGGCTATCGAGCGAATCGTCGCGATTGTCGCCCATGGCGAAGACGCAACCAGGCGGCACCACCAGCTCGCCGTTTACCACGTTGTCGGCGAGCATGGCCATCGCCGGCTGCATCACGCCAGGCTCCGGCGGCGCAGCGGGGAAGTTGTCGCGGTACTCGTTAAGGTATGGATAAATGTGCTGCACATACGGCTCGTTGACGGCGTGCCCGTTGAGAATGAGCTGCTTGTTGACGAGTTTGATGTGGTCGCCCGGAATCCCAACCGCCCGTTTCACGTAGTCTTCCTTGATGTCCATGGGGTAGCGGAAGACGATGATGTCGCCGCGGCGCACGTCGCGGTACGGCAGCAGGTGTTTGGAGATCGCGCCCGGCGGCGCGAAAGTGAGCTTGTCGACGAGTACGTGGTCGCCAATCAGCAGCGAACCCTCCATGGACGCGCTGGGGATCACGAAGGCCTGCACCAGGCTGGTGGTAGCGAACAGCAGCAGGACGATGGTGACGGTCCACTCGGCGATGAAACCGCGGTGAACCTCGTGGGTCAGCGCGCGGTAGCGCTGCCAGATCCCGGGCGGCTTGCCGGCCGTATCCGGCGTTACCGCCGGATCGTTATTCTCGATCGTCTCGCTCTTGGCTTTGGTCCCCACAGTTGCCATTGTAGCGAATGCGCGCTGCGCGCCGCTTCGTTAGAGCGTCTTGAGGTAGGCGATCAGGTCGTTCTTTTCGCCGTCGGTCAGCATGTCTTTGAATCCCGGCATGCCGCTACCGCCATCGTCGATGCGGGCGCGAACGGTCGCGTCGGTCACCTTCTTGCCGCTCTTCAGCTTCTCTTTCTTGAATAGGCCCTTGAGCCCGGGCCCCATCTTGGCTTCCACGCTGTCCGCGTTGTGGCAGACGGCGCAACTGCCTTCGAACACCACCTTGCCTTTCGCCGCGTCGCCGTTCGCCGCTGCCGCCAACGCCCACGGCACCGCAATTACGCAGAAGCAGACACTCATCGCTCCGAGTTTTTTCATCCTGTGTATTTTACCAGTTACGCCGCGCGCCGCGGCTGGCAGGCTGTTCTTGCCTGGTCGGGAAAACAAGCCGCTCAAGAACCATGGCCAGAGAGGTACACGGATCGGCACAAAGAAGTCTTATCGGTTCTTGCCGGTGGCTCGATAGAAGAATCCTCACGCCTTCTTACACACTGGCTGGCACCAGTTGCCGCAGATCGTCGATCCAGAAATCCGGCTGGTGACGCGCCAGAAGCTCACGCTGGCCATACCCGTACAGCACGGCGCAGGTCTTGATTCCAGCGGCGCGGCCAGCTTCCATATCGGCCTCCGAATCGCCCACCATCAGGCACTCCTCCGGCTTGGCGCCAAGCGCCTCCATGGTCTTGAGAATCACGTCCGGGGCCGGCTTGGAGGGGAAGCCGTCGGTGCCTTGCACGTGGTCGAAGAAGCGCAGCAGACCGAACTGCTCCAGCACCAGTCGCGTCGTCGGCGTGCCCTTGGTCGTGGCGGTGCCTTTGCGGCCGCCGAGCGCCGCCAGAGCTTCCGCCACGCCGGGATACACGCTGGTTTGTGTGTGGCCGCGCGCCAGGTAGATGGCGCGATACTGGCGAATCCACTCCTCCATCTGCTCGGGCGTGTGGCCGGGGAACATATCGCCGAATACGGCCACCAGGTGGTATCCGACGTAGCCTTTCAGGAAGTCGAACGATACCGGCGGAGCGCCGGCCGAGGCCAGCACCTGCTCAACGGCGGCACAAATGTCCGCCGCCGAATCGAGCAACGTGCCATCGACATCGAACAGATAAACCGGAAAGCGCGGGACCTGTCCGTGGGTTATCCGGACTTGTCCGATCACGCCGGTTGGGGGTTCTCGCCTTCGTTGAGGCCCGGAGCGCGGCGGCCGCTTTCCGGCCGGAGCACCCGCTGGGTACGATCCTCGGCGTCCAGACAGCCCGGCTTAAGCGGCTCGATGGACTCGCCCTTGACGATCTGCATCACCTCGTTGCCGTCCAGGATTTCCCGGTCGAGCAGCGCTTCGGCAATCTTCACCAGCGCGTCGGAGCGTTCTTTGATGATGGTCTCCGCGGTGTCGTAGGCGCCCTGCACGATCTTCTTGACCTGCGCATCGATGCGGATGGCGGTCTCTTCGCTGTAGTCGCGGTGCTGGGCGATCTCGCGGC
>CAZFOP010000028.1:0-16915 GCA_964520085.1 uncultured Solibacteraceae bacterium
GCGTGCCGATCGAATCGGCGCAAACCTGGCCGGTCAGATCCACCTGAATGGCCGAGTTGACGGCAACCATATTGTCGTTTTGCGCGATCACGAATGGATCGTTGACGTAGCTGGTGGGATGGAATTCGAACATCGGGTTGTTGTCGACGCAATCGAACAGCGCCTGCGATCCGAAGATGAAGCCCGCCACCACCTTGCCCGGATGGAGCGTCTTGCGCGCGCCATTGATGACGCCGGATTCAATCAGCGGCACCACACCATCGGGACACATCTCGCTATGCACGCCCAGATCCTTGTGGCTGGTCAGGCGAGCCAGCACCGCGTTGGGAATGCCGCCGATCCCCATCTGCAGCGTGGCGCCATCGGGAATTAGTGAGGCCACGTACTCCGCGATCCGCTCGTGCACCTCCGTCGGCGGTTCCGGGCGGAGTTCGACCAGCGGCCGCGAGGTCGGCACCAGCGCACGAATCTGGCTGACATGCAGGAACGTGTCGCCTAGCGCGCGCGGCATGCGGTCGTTCATTTCCGCCACCACGATGCGCGCGCGCCGCGCCGCCGTCAACGTGCAATCCGCGCCAACGCCCAGGCTGACAAAGCCGTGCTCATCGGGCGGGCACACCTGCACCAGAGCGACGTCAATCGGCAACTGATGCTCGAAAAGCCCTTCAATTTCGCTCAGACAGATCGGCGTGTAATCGCCACGGCCCTCCGCCACCGCCTCCCTTACGTTGCCGCCCAGAAACAAGCCATTATGCCGGAAGTGGCCGGCGAATTCCAGCCGCGTGTAAGCCAGCGTGCTGAGGGTCAACATGTGGCACATCTCGACGTCCCGCAATTCGGCTGCGCGTTTCACCAGCGCGTCGAGCAGAGTGACCGGGACGCCACACCCCTGCTGCACCCAGACGCGATCGCCGGAGTGGATCAGACCGGCTGCGGATTCCGCGCTGGTAATCCTTTGTTTATAATCAGATAGTAAGTTCATAGCAAAACACCACTCAGAGGAGGTGCTATCACTCCACAACCATTATAAATCCGGCGAAACAGAGCTGCAATACTTTTTATGCCGGTATAAGGTCGGTTTATGAGAGGGTGGGCGACTGTCGAATGCTATATTGGTCGTTCTCCCATGGCGAACCCAAAATACGCCGCTTCCGACACGCCCGCGCCTGTGGCCGAGTTGGTGGACACGCTCAGCGACGGGACCAAAGTGAAGATCCGCCTCCCCCGCATGCGCGCCTGCGGCGAGAAGGACGAAAAAGGCAAGCTCTGCGCCGGCCACCTGAAGCGCTGGTTTTTCTTTGGCAGCGAAGTGAAACAGAAGTTCGGCGCCGACGCGGAGGTGTACCGCTGCGAGCACTGCAAGACGCTCTACCTTCCCAACCCCGACGAGCAGCCGCGCACCGGCACGCTCAGCTACTGAGTCGATTCAACGTGGCCCAGAGGCCAGTCGACCCACACCAGCCCGCTTCCTGTGTCTTGCCCTGACCAATGCTGCGGCCGCAAGGGCTGGGGCATGCCTGGCCCGCTTGCCGATTTCGCTGCAATCTCCGCTGTCTGCACGACGGTCCTCGAATTGCTCGGGGCAATCTATGTCGTGCTTTCGTGCAATTGCTGCTTTTCTTGGTCTTGTTTTCGCCGCGCAGGCGGCTACACCCCGGATCGATTACGTCACATACTTGGGCGGCATCTATTCGGATACCGCGGCGCTGGTCGCTGTCGATTCTTCGGGAGCCGCGTACGTTACGGGCAGCACCGACTCACCCGATTTCCCGTTGACCTCGACTGCGTTTGGCGCGCCCGACCTCGGACACCCCTGTGCGTTTCTAACCAAGCTCAACCCGACCGGAACCGCGATTGAATTCTCGACTTGCCTGGCGATCTCCAACGGCCTTGCCGGAGGAATCGATGCCAGCGGGAACATCTATTTCCTTGTGCTTACCCTGGACGCGTACCAAACGCCGACGGGTAATGCATTAGTCAAACTGGATCCGACAGCGAGCACGATTCTCTACAATGTGCCAGTCGCCAACTCGCCCTACGCCACTGTCCCCGAAGCCATCGCGGTGGATGGATCTGGCGATGTTTACTTGACTGGATTAGCCTATGCCGGGCTCCCGACCTCGGCGGGCGCCTATCAGCCCGAGGTCGCGCCGGGAGATGCCTGTCCGAATGCGATACCTACTCCTGTGGGCACGGGTCCCTGCCCGGATGCTTTCGTGATGAAGTTTTCGCCCTCGGGCGCGTTGATCTACTGCACATACCTGGGCGGCTCGGGACGCGACGAGGCGCACGCGATCGCAATCGACATTGCAGGAGACGCATGGATTGCGGGCGAAACGGTTTCGCCAAACTTCCCCACCACGGCGAACGCACTGTCGACCACATTTGGCGGAGAGATCGACCTGGGGCCGGAGCAGTTCGGCGACGGTTTCGTTTCGGAGTTGGACCCGACTGGGGCGAAACTGCTGTACTCGACTTACCTGGGAGGCAGCGCGGCGGATGGTGCATTCGGCATCGCCATTGATGCCGCGGGTTCCGCTTACGTTGTGGGCGATACCCAATCTGCCGATTTCCCGGTGACGCCCGGCGCGCTACAGACCACTTATACCGGCGCAAACGGGATGCCGTGCCTGGGCTGTGGCAATGGCTTCGTCGCTAAGTTCAGCGCCTCCGGAACGCTGGTGTACTCGACTTATCTGAAAGGGTCGGCGGACGTGATTACCGCGGATTCGCTGGGGCAGGCGTACGTGGAGGCCGCGCAGCAGCCTCCGGTCGTGGTGCTCAATCCCACGGGATCGGCCATCGTGGCAACTTCGCCCATTGGGGGCGGCCGGTTGGTCCTGGATGGAAAGGGCGGCCTTTATACCGCTGGCTCCACATCCGTTCAGGTCTTCTTCTCGACCCTGCACGCGCTGCAAACCGAATACGGCGGTGGCGATTCCGATGGGTTCGTCGCGAAGGTCGATTTCACCCAACCGGCGCTGCCGGAACTCAGCGCTCTGGTCAACGCCGCAAGTCTGCTCGAAGGCAATTTCTCTCTGAGTGTGTATAACGGTGCGGTTGCGCCTGGCGAGGTCGTTACTCTTTTCGGCTCGGGTTTCGGTACTCAGCCGACGCTGAGTTTCGACACCGTACCCGCGCCGATTCTATATGCGAGCGACACACAGATCAACGCGGTGGTGCCCTACGAAGCGTTTGAGCCGCTGGTGATGACCGTCGCGTCCGCGGGCGAGACCATCGCTGTGGCGAAGTTGCCGTTTGTGGACGCCGTCCCAGCGATCTTCACGATCGATGGGAGCGGAACCGGGCAGGGGGCCATTCTGGATCAGGATGGCACGCTGAATTCGGCCTCCACTCCGGCGGCGCGCGGGAGCTTTGTCTCGCTGTGGATGACGGGTGCGGGGGGCATGACCACGTACGTCGCAGATGGGTCCATCGGGCCACTGAGCGCGCCCTTTCCCGTGCCTGCACTGAACGTGAGTATGTGGATCGACGGGGACCAGGCACCCGTGCAGTACGCCGGCCAGGCCCCCGGGCTGGTTGCCGGCGTCATGCAGGTGAACTTCGAAATTCCTCTCACCGCAACCACCGGCAGTGCAGTGCCAGTCGGAGTCAAAGTCGGATACTTCGTCAGCCCATCGGTGACCATGGCGATCGATTAGCTTCCCTGGGGCTGGTGGCGAGCCTCTGCAAGATTCCACGGGTTCTGATCGTGACGGTTTGCGCGGATACACCCATTCTCACAGGCGCCTCGATCGTCAAACATCGAGGACCCTTCGGGCGATTCGGACAACCAATTGGTCCTGTTCGATTTATGGCCGGAAACTGATGGTAAAATAGCGTGTCGCTTGCCCCGCTTGAGGGGGAAACAGAGGACCGTACCTGGATGTTTTCATTCTTGCTTGGACTGTTCCTGCTGTGTGCCAGCACGCTAATGTACGAGGTGGTATTGACGCGCCTCCTGAGTGTGACTTCCTGGTACTACCTCGCCTTTGTGTCAATATCGATGGCGATGTTTGGGATGACCGCCGGGGCACTCTCGGTGCAACTGCGTCCCGAACTGTTTACGGAAGGGAGCATCCGCCGGAGACTGGCCCAATCCGCAATGGCCGCCGCCGTCGCCATGCCATTGTCGCTGTTGACCATGCTCGCAATTCCGGTGGACATCTCACTTGCACTGCAGACTGGCTATAGCTTCCTTCTTCTGTTCGCTGTGATCTCGGTGCCGTTCTTCTTCTCCGGCGTGGCGGTCTGTATTTCGCTGACCCGGTCGGCGTATCCGATGGGCCGGGTCTACTTTACCGATCTGGCGGGAGCTGCCGTCGGCTGCCTGGCCTCCGTGTTTCTCTTGAGCCTGATCGACGCCCCGAGCGCGATCTTCATCATCTCGGCCGTGCTTTTTGTCAGCGCCGCAGCCTATGGAGCTTATGCCGGGGAGGCGGCGATCCGCCGACGCTCGCTGTACGGCGCGGTCGCGATGTTGGCCTTCGGAATTGCGAATTCGTTGACGCTTCACGGAATCCAGCCAATCTGGTCCAAAGGCAGCATCGACCATCGGACTGGAATCCTGGCCGAGAAGTGGAATCCTATCTCGAAGGTGCGGGCCCACCAATCGCAGGTTGAACCGCCGTTTATGTGGGGTCCTAGCGCCAAAATGCCGTCCGTGCTCGTGGAGCAACTCAAACTGGATATCGACAACGACGCCGGAACGGTGATCACACGCTTCACCGGCGACCTGAAGGCGTTGGACTTCCTGCGGTACGACGTGACCTCTGTCGCCGCCCAGCTCAGGACCGGTGGCACGGCGGCTATTATCGGCGTCGGAGGCGGACGCGACGTTCTGAATTGTGCGGCCCAAGGGTTCACGCGGATCGTTGGAATCGAAGTGAACAGCGCCATGGTGGAGCTGGCCAGCCGGCGGTTCGAATGGTTCTCCGGTTTCAAGTGTATACGCGGTTTTGAGCTTCATAACGACGAGGGCCGCAGCTACTTGACTCGATCCGGAGAGCACTTCGACCTGATACAAGCATCGCTCGTGGACACCTGGGCGGCGACGTCGGCCGGTGCCATGACCCTATCGGAGAATGCCCTTTATACCGTCGATGGATGGAGGGTTTTCTACGAGCACCTGACGCCAGGTGGCGTGATTACGTTCAGCCGTTGGTTCGAAGGTGATGAGCGCATGCAAACCTTCCGTCTGTATTCGGTGGCGCGAGCCACGCTACTAACAGAAAGTGTCAAGAACCCGGAAGCCCAACTGGCCCTTATTAGGTCAGGCCCCGTAGCGACGCTCATAGCGACCAATCGGCCGTTCTCCCAACGGGACATTCAGAAGCTGAAGTCAATCGTAAGCGATATGGCTTTCACACCTGTCGCGATCCCAGGGGAACCGATCCTGGTACCGGAGTTGCAGCGTATCGCTGCCACTGGCAGCTTGGGGGAAATGGCAGCCCTCCGCGAGGGAAGCTACTTCGACTATTCGCCTACGTTCGACTCGTCTCCGTATTTCTTCAACGCCGTCCACATCAAGAACGTCGTGGGGTTGCTAGGCGCCGGCGGGAGAGGGGGCAACTTGCGTGCGATCCTGTTCCTGTTTGGTTTCATGCTGGCCGCCCTGATTTTCGTGATTTTGGCGATTGTTGTGCCGGCGAAAGTGCTGAGCTCCCGGATAAGTGGCGGCCCGAGGCCGCTACACGGGGCAATGGTCTATTTCATAGCCATCGGGCTGGGATTCATGTTAGTCGAGATGGCGATGATGCAGCAGTTGTCGATCTTCCTCGGACATCCCATATATTCGATGGTGGTGGTCCTGAGTAGCCTGATTCTTTCGACCGGAGCCGGCAGCCTCGCGTCGGACCGGTGGCATCTGAAGGCGAGCTGGCAGTGCCGGATTCCCGCACTGCTTACTGCGTTTATGGTAGTCGCATATTCGTTCGCGGTGCTGCCCGCTATGCATGCATTTACAGCGGCTTGGCTGTGGCAGAGAGTCTTGGTCTGTCTGGCTCTCGTTTCTCCGTGTGGCTTTCTGCTCGGATTCTGCTTCCCGGTCGGGATGCGATGGTTGAACTCCCTGTCACAAGAGCGCAACCTGCCATGGATGTGGGCACTGAACGGCGCCGCTGGCACACTGGGCAGTTTCATTGCCATCTTGATCTCGATGGATTCAAGCATCGCATCCTGCGTATTGACCGGCGCGGGATGCTACGTGGTTGCCGGGCTCGCGATGCCAGCGAAATCCCAGGGACTGGGGAATCCAGACAGTCCCCGAATCTGAATCGCGAATATGTTCGTGTCGAGAAGGATCACTTCGCGATCCGCTGAGGACGGCGGATAGCACGGCATAACTGGATCGCAGGTTCCACGCGGCCAAGATCGTCAAGGTCGAGGCGGATTGGTTGCACAAAATGGAGCACGTCCAAGCGTCCCGTGGTAAGTCCTCTTCTCAGAGTTTGACCCGACCGATCTTGAATTGACCCGGCGTAATCAGCCGCGCTTAGGAAAAGCTCCGTCTGACCTCTGCCTTCGAACCGGCGCATCGTAACGATGGCCCTGCCTTCAGAGGTCTCCCTGCGGTCGCACCCCGGCGCCGCCCGCTTAGACGTGCGAATCGAGCATCTTCTGGACTTCGGACTTGCCGATGGCGCCGACCCGCTGCTCCACCACTTGGCCGCCCTTGAACAACAGCAGCGTGGGAATGCCGCGGATGTTATAGCGCATGGCCGTCTTATCGTTCGAGTCCACATCCAGCTTGCCGATCTTGGCCTTGCCAACGTATTCGCTGGCCACTACGTCGATCGTGGGGCCCATCTGCTTGCAAGGGCCGCACCACTCGGCCCAAAAGTCCACCAAAACCGGAACTTCCGCCCGGAGGACGTCCTGGTCAAACGAAGAATCGGTAAAGGTTAAGGTGTTCTGACCTGCCATCTCATCTCCTGCGATATTAGAATCGGCGCCGGGAAAAAGGATTCACACCCGTCCCGTCATTCGCCCGTACAACGCCGCGTACGCTTGCGCGGAAGCCTTCCAGGAGAAATCCTTTTGCATCCCACGGAGCATCATGGCGCGCCACGCGTCCGGGCGAGAAAAAGCCTGGGTGGCGGCGCGAACGGCGCCCAGCAAGGCAGCCCCGGAACATTCCTGGAACTTGAATCCTGTGCTCTCCTCGATGGTATCATCCAGGCCGCCGGTGGCGCGAACCACGGGCACCGTGCCATATCGCAGGCTGTAGATCTGGCTCAGGCCGCAGGGCTCGTAACGGCTGGGCATGAGAAACACATCGGCGCCCGCCTCGATCAGATGGGACAAACGGTTGTCGTAGCCGATGCGCACCGCGACGCACTCCGGGAACCGCTCGGCCATCGCGCGGAAACTCTCCTCGTACTCCGGTTCCCCGGCGCCGAGCGCCACCAGGTAAACGTCTTCGGCGACGATTTCGCCGGCCACCTCGGCCAGCAGATCCACGCCCTTCTGCGCGGTGAAGCGGGAAACGATGCCTAGCAGCGGCCGTTCCATCGCCTCGGCGGGAAGCCCCAGTTCCGCCAGAAGCCGCTCCTTGGCGGCGCGCTTGCCGCTCAAATCCCGCGCCGAATACGGTGCCGGAATCAGCGGGTCGAGCTCCGGACTCCACTCGCCGTAATCCGCGCCGTTGAGGATGCCGCTCAGCACCGCAGCGCGCGCTCGCAAGACGCCGTCCAGGCCGCAGCCGTATTCCGGCGTCTGAATCTCGCGCGCGTAAGTCGGACTGACCGTGGACAACGCGTCGGCGAACGAAATGCCACTCTTGATGTAGCTGACCTGCCCGAAGAACTCAAGGCCGCCGGGCGTGAAAACGCTGGCGTCCAGCGCCACTTTCTTGAGCGCACTGGCGGGGAACCGTCCCTGGTAGCCCAGGTTGTGAATGGTGAACAGGGTCTTCATGCCCATGAACGTGGGATCGCCCGCCAGCGTGGTACGCAGGTACGCGGGCACCAGACCCGCCTGCCAGTCGTGGCAATGCAATACGTCGGGCTGAAACAGCCGCCGCGCCACGCCCAACGCCGCCCGCGCGAAGACCGCAAACCGAATATCGTTATCCGGATAATCGACGCCCGCTTCGCCGTAAAGCCCCGGCCGGTCGAACAGACTCGGGCACTCCACCAGGTACAGCGGGAACTCGGCTGGCGCCTGGTAGATCGAGACATCGAAGCCCGCTGGTCCCAAGTAAATTGGCAGATGGTCGTATACGCGCTGCGCGTCCTTGAGCGAAATCGATCCGTAGCGCGGAATCACCACCGCCGTCTCGCATCCGAACTCGCGCAGTGCGCCCGGCAGCGCTCCAACCACATCCGCCAGCCCCCCGGTCTTGGCGAGCGGCGCTGCCTCCGACGAAATCATCAGCACGCGGGTCACACGGGAATTGTACCAGGGGCTCGGGCGCGTTGGATTCTGCCCGGCAGAACGGGCCAGTCTTGGTGTATTAGTATCGGTATATCGATAATGGAGAGTGAATGATTGGCCACAAGGCTGCGTGGACGCCAAGCCAGCCGAAGCCGGTTTCATCCTTGGGCGCCCCGTCTGGGAGCGACAAACGGCCGCTCATGCGCCGCGTCTCCCGCTCATCCGAAATCGATTGCTGAAAGTCGAGGTCGTGCTTTAACATTAAACCGCGATGGGCGGACTAGAATCATATAATGAAGACCTTTGATTCTTGAATCCAAGCGGCCCGAAATTGCGTATAGATTAGCTGAGGAGAAACCGTGCTCAACCGTTTTGCTGTTTATTTGCTCGTCTTCATGATCTCGATCGCAGTCGGCGCCGCCCAAGCCGCGCCTGTTGTCACCGGCGTCGCAAACGCCGCCAGCTACCAGGCGCCCGGCTTGTCGGCGTCCGGCATCGCGCAAGGCTCCATCTTCAGTGTGTTCGGGACCGGTTTGGGCCCGACTCTTTGCGGCCAGACCGCCGCAACACCGCTGCAAGCATCGATGTGTGGCGTCTCCCTGACAGTCGCGGTGAACGGTATGTCGACCGCCCCCTATCCGCTCGGTGTCTACTATGGCCAACAGATTAATGCCATCCTGCCATCCAACACACCAACCGGAAGCGGAACCATCACCGTCACCTACAACAACCAGACCAGCGCTACGTACTCGATCCAAGTGACGGACGCCGCTTTCGGCGCGTTCACGCCAAGCGGCTCGGGTTACGGGCAGGCGTCAGTGACGGATTTGAAATATAACCTGAATACGATTATCAATCCTCTCCATCCGGGCGACTACGGAACACTGTGGGGCACCGGGCTCGGACCGATCTCGGGCAGCGACGCCACACAGCCGCCGGTCGCCAACGTGGGAAACCCCACGGTTTACATCGGCAACACCGCCCTCACACTCGGCTCCGGATTGCAATATGCCGGCCGCTCCTACTATTTCCCCGGTCTCGACCAGATCAATTTCCAGGTGCCGCAGGGCGTGCAGGGTTGCTATGTGCCGATTGCGGTGCAAACCAACGGCGAAGTGGGAAATATCGGGACTATTGCCGTATCTCCCGCCGGGCAGAACACCTGCGCGGATTCGGTGATGGGCCAAGATCTGGTCAACAAGCTCGCTTCCGGCGGTGCGGTTAATTTCGGCTATATCCGCATGGAAAGGAATGCCAACACATTTATTTTGGCGGACCGCGAGGGGGACCAAGCCTATGCCAGCTTCAGCACGTATTCTCCGCAGACCGCTTTCCTGGCGGAGTATGGCGTATCGTCGGGCTACTGCGTCACCAATCAGTTTTCCTCCAGCTACATTTCGGACCCGGCCTTTGTAGCCATGCTCGACGCCGGCAGCGCTCTGAATCTGGTAGGCCCGTATCCCCTTTTGGTGCCTTGGAGCGCATCCTCCGGCGAGCCGGGATATTACGCGATGCGGATGTCGGAATCGGCTGGTGGCTATATTCTGAACGGGGAGAAGTACACCGCTTCCGGTCCCGGTGGCGCCAATGTTGGGGCTTTTTCGGTCGCCGCCACCACCCCCGCCAGTATCACCGGCCTGCCCCAGTTCAAAGGCCTCACCCAGGAGCAGACCATCCCGCGTGGCGGCGACTACACCGTTCAGTGGACGGGCGGCGACCCCACGATGCAGAATGGCAACGTAACCATTGGGGGCTTCTCGGCAAGCGTAACCCCTTCGCTCTTCAATACCTTTCT
Organism: uncultured Solibacteraceae bacterium; assembly: GCA_964520085.1. GTDB lineage: Bacteria > Acidobacteriota > Terriglobia > Bryobacterales > Bryobacteraceae > Bog-375. The sequence continues at coordinate 10,172 of CAZFOP010000028.1, forward strand.
ATGCACCGCGCCGGTGGCTGCTGGTTCGTTCACCATTCCCGGCTGGGTTCTTTCCGGATTGCCGCAGAGCCAAGAGTACCCAATCAACGGGCAGACGGTGCCTCTCGGTTACATCTGGATCGGCCAATACAGCAGCCCGGTGGAGTTCACTGCGACCGGCCTCGACCGCGGAATCTTCACCGACGTGTTCTTCATCGGCTTCCTGATTAGCTTCCAATAGCCACGCCCGGCAGCGCCGGCCGCCTTGGAGGGATTGGATTTCGCTCGTAGCTTTTGTCACCATGAAAACATGGCTACCGCTGCCTCGCCCGAGTTTCATAATGAACCGTACACGGATTTCTCCCAGCCCGCTGCCCGGCGCGCCATGGAGGGAGCCCTGCGCCAGGTGCGCGCCGAGTTCGGTCGCGAGTACCAGCTTCGCATCGGTGGCGAGTACATCGCTACCGGGGACAAGCTCGCATCGGTGAACCCATCGCAGCCCGGCGAAATCGTAGGTTTCCATCACCGCGCCACGGCCGATCTCGCTCGCCGAGCCGTCGAAGCCGGTTGGCGGTACTTTCCAGAGTGGAGCCGCGTGCCGGCCGCCGACCGCATCCGCATGACGTTTGACGCCGCGCGCATCCTGCGGCGGCGCAAGCTCGAATTCGACGCCTGGCTGGTCTACGAAGCCGGCAAGACCTGGCCGGAGGCCGAAGCCGATGTCTCCGAGGCCATCGACTTTTGCGAGTATTACGCGCGCCAAATGGAGCGCCTGGCCGCGCCGCAACCGGTGCTGCAGTTGCCCGGCGAGCGCGACGAACTGGTCTACTTGCCGCTCGGCGTAGGCGTGGTGATTCCACCGTGGAATTTTCCGCTAGCCATCCTGGTGGGGATGACCGTGGCCTCGCTGGTGGCGGGCAATACGGTGGTGCTGAAGCCATCCAGCGAAACCCCGACGATCGGCACCAAGTTCGCCGAAGTGCTGATCGAGGCTGGTTTCCCGGAGCGGGCGTTCACCCTGCTCACCGGCAGCGGCGCGGCGGTGGGCGATGTGCTGGTGAGCCACCCGAAGACGCGCTTCATTTCGTTCACCGGCTCGCGCGACGTGGGCTTGCGCATCAACGAGCTGGCCGCCAGGACGCTGCCCGGCCAGATCTGGATCAAGCGCGTGGTGGCGGAAATGGGCGGCAAGGACGCGATCGTGGTGGATGGCGATGCCGACCTTGAGAAGGCCGTGGACGGCGTGCTGGCATCGGCGTTCGGCTACCAGGGCCAAAAGTGCTCGGCCTGCTCGCGGGCCATCGTAGACGCCAAAGTGTACGACGATTTCCTGGAGAAGCTCGCCGGCAAGGCGCGCAACATCAAGGTCGGCCCTGCCGACGATCCGGCCAACTACATGGGACCGGTGATCAGCCGCAGCGCGCGCAAGACTATCCAGGCGTACATCGAGGTGGGCCGAAGAGAGGGACGCTTAGTAGCTGGCGACGAGCCGGTGGCCGGCGACGGCTATTTCATTCCGCCCACCATCATTGCGGACGTCGATTCGCGCGCGCGGGTTTTTCAAGAGGAGATTTTCGGACCGGTGCTGGCGGTGACCAAGGCGAGGAATTTCGAACACGCTCTCGAACTGGCCAACGATTCCGAGTATGGCCTCACCGGCGCCGTGTTTTCTCGCGATCCCGAACACCTGCGTCTGGCCGCCGAGCGTTTCCACGTCGGCAATCTCTATTTCAACCGCAAATGCACCGGAGCCATGGTGGGCGCGCATCCCTTCGGCGGTTTCAACATGTCGGGCACCGATTCCAAAGCCGGCGGCCCGGACTACCTGCTGCTGTTCGTCCAAGCCAAATCCGTCGCACAGCGGCTCTGAGCGGTGTCGCGGCAAAACCGGATCTCGCGCTGCGCCGCCGCTATTCCACTTCGTGCGGCGCCTTGTATCCGGCCTTGGTGAGAATCGCATACTTGACCGGCTTGCCCTTTTGGTCCTTGATCGGCAGCGGGTGGCCGCTCGGGTCCACCACCTCCACCTTGATCTTGCGGAATGTTCCGTCGTGTGCACGGTTGCTCGACGAATAGGTGATCACGTACTGCGTGCCCAGCGCCTGGCGGATGTCGGCAAACACATTCGGATATTCGCCTTGGAACTTCGGGGAAAACGCTCTCCCCCCGGTCTCTTTCGCAAAGGTATTGAGTTCGTTTTGCCCCTGCAGAAAACTCATTGGCGGCGAGGCCATCATTTCAAGCTGCAAGCCCAATAGCGAAATGGAGTAGATTGGCACGCCGGCTTCCTGCAGCCGCTTGCGCGTCTGGTCGAAGGTGAGCCTGCTGAATGTGTCTATGCTGGTCGTGATCACCAGAATCGCCTTGCGGCCTTCAATCGTCGACATGCGCTCCGCGGTGTCCACCAGCGCGTCGAACATATTGGCCTCGCTCCATGTCGGAATGGTGAGGTTGTGTAACGCCTCCTGGATCTTGCTCCGGTCGGTGGTGAAGTCGGTCAGTATCTCGGGCCGCATGGAGTACATGATGACCGCGCAGTAGTCCGCCGGCTTCAGCGAACTGGCAAACGTCCAAACCAGTTGCTGGGTCTGAAACCACGCCCCGCTGTATAGACGTTGGTACCGGTTACTGAACTCCACCAGCAGCGCCACGGTCAGCGGCGCCTCCGCCATATCCACCTTGCGGATCTGCTGCGGCACGTTGTCTTCCAGCACGCGGAAGTTGCCCGGTGGGATCTGCGGAATGAACTGCCCGTTGGGCCCGATCACGGCCACGTCCAGAGTCACGATATCGACGTCGCTCTTGAACGTCGGCCTCGGCCCCGCATCCGCGTTGCGCTTGTATTCGGAAGGGATGGGCGCCTGGCCAGTGTCCGCGGGCTGGCCGCCCGCATCGGCCGGCTTCTTCGGTTTGGCCACCGGCTGTCCCGGACCGTTGAGCGGTCCCTGATCCTGCGCAGCGAGAAACCCGGCCAAGCCCGCCAGGGCGCCGGCAACTACAAGAATGAGAAGTGGTCGCATAGGCCTACCTGTGACGTAACTATACCAGAAGACGCACCGGCCGCCGCCTTCGTTGCGGCTCAGTGGGGCAGGTCCCCAACCTGCCGACCCAGCGTGAAGTCTTTCGGTGTCCTGTCTCCGCAGTTAGCAGGCCGGGGACCTGCCCCACTTACTTGGGTACCGACACCGTAATGTTTCGGAATTGCAGGCCGCCCGTATGATCGCCTTGCAGATAGATCGGGCCGGGCTCGCCCTCGTTGGAATCGAGTGCGCCTCCCGTGGTGCCGCGAATCTCTTGATGATCGAGAATCGTCACGCCGTCGCGCACCACGGTAACGATGCGTCCCACCAGCGTCACGTCGAAGCTCTCCCATTGCCCAGGCTTGCGGGGCAGTTCCACCGACGGCGTCAGGTATCCGTAAATCGACCCGATCCGCCGCTCGGGCGGGTTGAACGTGAGCGGCTCGTATTCGATCTGCACCTCGTAGCGGCCGCGCAGGTACACTCCACTGTTGCCGTCGTCCGGGCAGTTGAACTCGATGTGCAACTTGAAATCGTCGAACTTGCGCGTGGTTTTCAAATTGGCGCCGTGCGATTCATTGAGCAGCAAGCCATTCCCCACCACCCAGTGGTTGGGCGCCTGGTCGACCGGCACCCATCCCGTCAGATCCTGGCCATTGAACAGCGGCTCGGGCGCGCTCCAGGCTTTCGGCTCCGGCCGCAGCAGCGCCGGAGCGCGCACACCGCTCACCTGGCCGGCCGCGTCGCCGCGCTTCTGAATCCCCGACAGCCTGTCGCCACTCGCGTCCAATTCCCACGTCAAGGCGGGCTTGCCCGCGTCGGCTTTCTGCAGGACCAGGCTCAGGTGCGCTCCCGCCACTTTGAAATCCGTCACCCGGTACACATTGCCTCCGGGCGGCTGATACCAGATGTCGAAAACGCCGTCCTTTTCCGTCACGCCCAGCCAGTCGATCAGTGTGCCGTGCGGTGTGGCGACCGTAATGTCCCATTGCCCGGCAACCGGGCTGGCACCCTGCAGCGAGGGACCGGAAACGGCCAGCGCGCCGGCGAGAATCAGAGCAGCGTAGATCTGTTTCATACCCAGTAGTGTGGCACGATTCGCGGGCTGCGGCGACCCCGCATTCCGCATTCGCTCCAATTTTTGCGGCATACTCAAAGTCATGCCCGGCAGGCTGTACTTGGTAGCGACACCCATCGGCAACCTCGAAGATATTACCTATCGCGCTGTGCGTGTGCTCGGCGAGGTGGATCTGATCGCGTGCGAGGACACGCGGCAGACGCGCAAGCTGCTCGATCACTACGCCATCTCAAGAGCCACCATCAGTTACCACGAACACAACGAGGCGCAGCGCGCCGCCGAGTTGGCAGCCCGCATGCTTGGCGGCGCAACGGTCGCCCTGGTTTCCGACGCAGGCATGCCGCTCGTCTCCGACCCCGGCTACCGCCTGGTGCGCGCGGCCATCGAAGCCGGCGTCCCGGTCGAGCCGATTCCCGGCCCTTCCGCCGCGCTGGCCGCGCTGGCCGCTTCCGGCCTTCCCACAGACACGTTCCACTTTGCCGGCTTCCTGCCGGCCAAGTCCGGCCAGCGCGAGCGGGCCCTCGAAGCCCTCAAGGACCAACCGGCCACGCTGATTCTTTACGAAGCGCCACATCGCGTGCTGGAAACGCTGGAGGCCATCACGCAGGTGCTCGGCCCCCGGCCGGTGGTGGCCGCGCGTGAGTTGACCAAGATTCACGAGGAGTTCCTGCGCGGCACCTCGGTCGAGGTGCATGCCGAACTCTCGGCGCGCGCCTCTATCAAGGGCGAGTTCACGCTGCTGGTCGGTAAGGCGGTGGCACCCGCGCCCGACGATACGCCCGTGGGCGATGCCGTGGACGATCTCATGCGCGCCGGCGTCGCACGCATGGACGCCATCAAACAAGTTGCCCGCCGCCGCGGACTCTCGAAGCGAGAAGTCTACGAGCAGGCCTTGCGCGATCGATAGCAGATGGCGTAATCCTCGCACTAGCCACCGGTTTGGCGAACGTGTAGCGCAAAGATTCAGGCCGGCGGGCCCTCCGCCATGCGCAAGCGAAAGTCGCGCAGATTGCGCAGTAGGTAATCGGGCTCAAGCGCGCGGAGATCGTCGACTGGGGTTATGCCGGTGCGGACGGCGATGACGGGGATGCGATTCTCTCGCGCGGCAATCACGTCGGACGTCGCGTCACCCACCAGCGCCATGGCCGCGTGCGCGGGGAGCGCGTGACGCAGCCTCGCCTCGCGGATGGCCCATTTCACCAGGCGCCCGCGCCTGGCGGCCATCTCGCCAAAGGCGCCGTAGCCGAAGTAGTGGGCAATACCGGCGCGCTCCAGTTTGCGCCAGCCGATGCGGGTAAGGTTGCCGGTCACCAGCGCCAACAGAAAGCCGTGGCGGCTCAACCGATCGAGCAACGCCGGGACACCGGGGCAACGCTTGCCTTCGAGCGGCGGGCAGACGCGCCGGTAGTAGCGTTCCGCTGCGCGCTGGATCTCGGGCATCGACTGGCGGATGAGCGCGCGACCCGCTCCGGCGCGGCGCATCATTTCCGCCAGGATGATCGGGTCCAGCATGCCCTGCACGGGAATGCCGTCGGTAGAGGTATTGAGGCCGGTGACCTTGCGAATGCCGTGCACCAGCGCCTGGCGATGGTGCGGCCCGGCGCGCCGTACCAGGGTGCCGTCGATATCGAACATGACCAACCCGCAATAGCTCACAAACCGATGCTAGCGCGAGTGAGCGCGCGGCTCGTAATGCGTGGTTCGTGCATCTGCGCTCTGGCGGCCGTTTCGCCCCGTCGTGATCGTCGGTGATTCGTGGCCAAAAAAAAGGGGGCAGGCACTTGGCCTACCCCCGAATTCGATATCTACTGTGTAGCGAGTTCTAGAAGTACAGCTTTAGCGCCATCTGAATCTGGCGCGGGGTACCAAAGGTGGTAATTTCGCCGAAGGTGCTACTGGTGATGCTGGTAGTCGGGTTACTCGGGTTGGCATGATTCATGACGTTGAAGAAATCGGCGCGGAGGTCCATCTTTACCCGCTCCCCAACATCGAAGCGCCGGGTGAGGGACGTATCCAGGCTGATCTGGCCCGGGCCGTAAACGGAGTTTCGGCCGAGATCGCCGAATTGCCCGGTGAAGATGCTGCACGCTGTGCCGGTTGGATTGCCGTAGCATTCAAACGCCTGAGGGTTGAACCAGTTGTAATAGCTCCCGGTCGCGCCCTTGTCATAGACTTGGCTGGGAAGGACATTCTCGGGCCGGTCCAGGGCTTGGCCACTCAAGGAGATGTCCTTGCCGCCGTCGGTCAATTGGATTGGATAGCCGGTAGCCAGACTGGAGATGGCACCAAGCTGCCAGTTCTTGGTAACAGCCTTGGCGATGCTGTGGCCCAATCCTGGGCTGGTGTACACCAGCGAGATGTTGACGACCTGGCGGTGGTCGAAGCCGCAGTTGCCTCGCTCGCCGACGCGGCTGCTGTAACTACTACTCTGGTAGACTGGGCCGGCGAGTTCTCCGGCGAAGTCCCAGTCGCTGACGCAGTGGCTCCACGTATAGTTGCTGAGGAAGGTGAAGTTGGTGGCCATGCGGTGCAGGATGGAAGCCAGCAAGGCTTGGTATTCGCCGTTATTACCGTCGTCACTCACCTGAATGTCGCCGTAAGATCCGCCGGTTGTGGGGTTCATCAGGTAAGTGAGACGCCGTTGGTTGGTGTTGGACGTGCTCGCGG
>CAZFOP010000029.1:0-10351 GCA_964520085.1 uncultured Solibacteraceae bacterium
CCGCGAACAGGATTTCGACCACGCGGCCCCGGTTGAGAAGGCCGGTCAAGGCGTCATGAGTTGCCTGCACGCGCAACGCTTCGCGCGCCTCCATCAACTGCTGTTGCAGGTCCAGGATGCGGCGGCCGGCGCGCAGGCGCACGCGCAGTTCCTGGGCGTTGAACGGCTTGGTGAGGTAGTCGTCGGCGCCGGCTTCCATACCCTCGACTAGGTCCTGCGATTCGGTGCGGGCCGTCAACAGCAGCACGTATACGTACGGCTCGCGCGCCGCAGCGCGGATCCGCCGGCAGACTTCCACGCCATCCACGTACGGCATCATCCAGTCCAGCACCGCCAGGCGCGGCGCGTCGCGAGCCTGCATCGCCTCCCACGCCTCAAGGCCGTTGGGAGCCACGCGGGTGGCGTACCCCCACTTGGTGAGCATGCTCTTCAGCATGGACTGGAATATCGGGTTATCCTCCGCCACCAGCACGGGCATGGAGTGACCCAGTTCGCTCGAAAGGTCTGCCGGTTGAACCACGCCGCTCGATCCCAAGGCGGTACGCTCCTAAGGGTCATATCGGCGTGCTAACCGCTCTCTATAGGATGGACGAAGAAAATTTCAGACCTTGTGCCCGGCCGAACCTGCGCGAGATGTGATTTGGGAGGCGGAGCGAATCGATTCCACAAATTCGTCCAACCATGCCACCCGCTCGCAACAGCGCGGGCAAACCAGCAGATGTTCCTCGACCGGAGCGGCTTCCGCTTCGCTCAACTTAGCCCTTACGTACTGATCGAGCATATCTTCGGAAGCGTGATCCCGAGTCACCACACGCATCTTACGGCAAAACTGCGCTCATCGATATCTACCTTTAGTACTCCCCTGCCCGAAGTTACGTACTGGATCTAACAAAGGGGGCGCCTTACGGCCCCAAGCCTGGGCACGCCCGGCCCCTGTGGCAAGATGCACGCGTTTGCGAAGCAGGTGAACGTGGTGGCAACGGAGCGGTTGGACTGTATGTCACCGATGAGCTGGGGTGGGCGGCGGCTGTGCACGAGCCTTCCAGCCGGCCGCGCGCCGTGGTCGCACTCGATTCGGGCCATACGCGGAGGGTTGGTCTCGGGTACACTGGGAGGTTCATGCCAAGATTGCTGGAGGGCAAGCTTGCCCTGGTCACCGGAATCGCCAACAGATGGAGCCTGGCTTACGCGATCGCGCAGGCATTTGCGCGTGAAGGGGCCACACTGGTGCTCACGTATCTTGGCGAGCGCCAAAAGGTCGCCATCGACGAGTTGGCACCGGATCTCAACGTGACACTGATTCACCCTTGCGACGTCACCAAGGACGAGGAACTTGCCGGCCTGACGGAAGCGCTCGGCAAGCTGGGGCGTCCGCTGCACGCGGTGGTACACAGTCTGGCGTTCGCCAATCGAGACGATCTAATGCGTCCGTTCGCCGAGACCAGCCGCGCTGGCTTTCTGCTGGCGCAGGACGTGAGCGCTTATTCGCTGGTGGCGCTGGCGCGGGCCGCGATACCGGCGATGATGGAAGGCGGATCGATTTCCACGCTCACCTACCTCGGTTCGCAGCGGGTTGTGCCGAATTACAATGTAATGGGCGTGGCCAAGGCCTCGTTGGAGGCTGCCATGCGGTATCTGGCGAGTGAGTTGGGCGAGCGCGCGATTCGCGTGAACCCCATTTCGGCCGGACCGGTGAAGACGGCTTCGGCGCGGGGCATCAAAGGTTTTTCCGGCATTCTGGAGGCGGGCGCGCGTACTCCGCTGCGGCGCAATACGGACCCGGCGGAAGTGGCCGACGCCGCCGTGTTCCTCGCAAGCGGCTTGGCGCGCGGCGTTACCGGCAACGTGCTATTCGTCGATTCGGGAATGCAGATCATGGGGTTCTAAATGAAAGTCGAAGTGGTCCTCACCGAAGGCGACCTCGCGCAGGAGTTCACGGACGCTTTTGAAGCGCGCGATCTGCCCGAGAAGTTCTTCTATTGGTTTCCCCGCTCCACTGCGGATTGGGCGGCGCTGGCGGCCGACCAGGACCTATACGGCGGCCTGGCGGCGACGTGGAAGGAATTGGGAGCGAGTGCCGCGGAATTCTCGGCGCAGTTCCACGGACGCGTGCCGGTGATCAGCTTCGGCGCCGGCGATGGCGTGCGCGATGCCGTGCTGCTGGGTGCCTTGAAAGATTCCGGTTGCGAGTGCCTGTACTTCCCCGTGGACGCGAGCCAGGGTCTGCTGGAACTGGCGTCGGCCAAGGCCGAGGACATGGACATCGAAACCACCTGTATCAAGGCCGACATTTCCAGCCCTGTGCACTTGGTGTACGCTGCCGACGCCGCCGAACCGCCGCGCCTGTTCGTGCTCTCCGGCAACACCATCAGCTCGCTCGATCCGCTGGCGGAGATCCGCTACGTGGCGCAGTGCATGAAGCCGGGCGACCAGCTTATCATCGACGGCGAAATTCACCACGCCGAGCAGACGATGGAGCGGAATACGCGGCCGGTGGTGCGCAACTTCCTTTGGGCGGTGCTCGAAAGCGTTGGCATTCAGCAGGCGAATGGCGAGCTTCGATTCAACCAGAAACACGACGAGCGCCACGAAGGGCTGCACCTGATCACGCGTTATTTCCGCGCCGAAACCGATCTTGCGGCGACCGTGGTGAGCCAGAACATCGCCCTGCAACGTGGGGAACGCATTGGGCTCAACTTCCAGTACGCCTATAGTCCGGAATCCTTCCGCTGGTTGCTCACCGAGCACGGCGGCCTGGAACTGGTGCGCATGCACCTGTCTCCCGATGGGCGGTTTCTGACTGCAATCTGCAAGAAGTAGCGCCGCAGCGCGAAAAAAAAGACCGGCTCGGCCAGCGATGTGCGGCCAAACCGGTCAAAAGAATCCCATCTCGACGCGTGAGATGGCGTACTCATAGACTAACCATCCCGCGCAATTTCAACAAGATTGCGGTCCGATATATGGTACCCATATCCACCGATATGAACCGATATATGCCGGAGGCCACTTCACCCTCCCCCCAGCGCTCGCTCGAACAGGGCGAGGATGCGCTTGTATTCATCGGCCCAACTGGTCGGCTCGGTGAAGGTGTGGTTCTCGACTGGATAGACGGCGAGTTGCCAGTTCTCCTTGCGCAACTCGATGAGGCGCTGGACCAGGCGCACGGTGTCGTTGAACTCGACGTTGGAATCCACCATACCGTGACAGATGAGCAGCGCGCCTTTCAAGCCATCGGCAAAGAAGATGGGTGAGGATCGCCGGTAGGCTTCCGGGTCGCTCTGCGGCAGATTGAGGATTTCGGAAGTATAGCCGTGGTTGTAGAGCGCCCAATCGGAAACCGGCCGCAGAGCCGCGCCGGCTGCGAAAGTGTCGCCCTGCGTGAACATCGCCATCAGGGTGAGGAAGCCGCCATAGCTGCCGCCCCAGAGGCCGATTCTTGCCGGGTTGGCGCCGTGGCGGGCCACCAGGTAGCGGGCGGCGTCGGTGATATCGTCCAGATCTTTGCCGCCCATATGCCGGTAGACCGCAGTGCGCCAGTTGCGGCCGTAACCGGCTGAACCGCGGTAATCGACATCGATAACGATGAAGCCGCGCTCCATTAGCAGGTGGTCGAATAGGTATTCGCGGTAGTAGTTAGCGCTCCACCAGCGGTCCACGTTCTGCAGGTATCCGGAGCCATGCACAAAGACGACGCCGGGTCCGCCCTTGCGAAAGTGGGCGGGCTTGAACAGGCGTGCAGGCACCTCAACGCCGTCGCGCGCGGTGAATGTGATGATCGGCACATCCAGCCACGGGTACGCCGCGAAATCGGGCGCGGGCGAAGTGGTGAGGCGGCGCGGTTCGGCTCCGGGGCGATTCTCCTGCACGAAGAGATCGGGCGGCTGGTTCGTGTAGGAGTACAGGTCGGCGATCCAGCGCTGGTCGGGCGAAATCGTGGTGGTGTGCTTGCCGGGGCGGCTGGTGAGGCGGGTGAGCGCGCCGCCTTCGCCGTCCATCTCATAGAGATGATTCTCGAAAGGCGAATCCATGTTCGCGGTGATGTAGAAATGCGCTTTGTCCGGCGACTGGCGCACGGCCAGCACCTCCCAATTGCCGGAGGTCAAAGCGCGCGGCTCTCCACCATCCCAGGGCATTGCGTAAAGATGCGAAAAGCCTGTGCGCTCGCTTTGGAAGAAAACTTCGCGGCCGCTCATCATCCAGCCGAGCGTGGATTCGGCTGGGCCACCGATCCAGGCGTCGTCATGGTCCTGCGCCAGCACGCGCATCTTACCCGTGACGGGATCGAGGGCGAAGATCCAGCGATCCTTGCTGTCGGCGGACCGGCCGAGCAGCGCGGCTTTGGAGCCATCCTCGCTCCAGACGGGCATCGCAAGATCGATCTCGCGCTCGGGGGGAGCGGCCTTGTCGGCGGGAGTCGCGGACGCGGATGCCACCGGCGCGGCTTTCTGTCCGTGATCCACCCATTTCATTTCGCCCGACGCGGCATCGAGTACCGCCAGGCGCGCACGCTCTGGCGCGTCGCCCACGTTAGGGCGGCCGATCGAGTCTTCGGTATAAGCGGAATCGGTGATCCAATGGGGCACCGTGGTGTGTTTGGCGGCGTAGGCTTCCACCACGATCGCAATCGCGTATTTCTCGTCGGGCGAAAGCTGCAGCGCCTTGACAGACTGGCGCTCTTCGAGCTGGAATGGCTTGCGCGGGTGTTCCCGCTTGCGTTTGGCCTCCACCTCCTCGCGCCGCGCGGCGCGCTCACGAACCGTTTCGAAAAGTTCCTTCTGCTCCTTCTTCAGGCTTTCCTGGCTGGCGTTAGCGGGCTTCTGCGAGGCTGTGGGTTCGACCGGCTCGGCGCCGTCGCGGTCTTCGAATTCAGCTCCGGCGCCCGCTGGCTTCATCGCCTGTGGCGACCCGGCCGCGCGTATGTCGGTGATCTGTTCCAAACCGCCGGTCTCGAGCGACATGACGAACAGGTTGCCGCCGCGCGTGAAGTAAATGCGTTTGCCATCGGGGAGAAAATGCGGGTCGGTTTCGGCGTCGGTGGTGTTGGTGATCTGGCGGACCTGGCCGTTGGACGAGTCATAAAGGAACAGGTCGCCCTCGCGAGAGAAAACGGTGTGGCGCCGGTCGCGCGAAATGTCGCCAGCGGCGGGCGGCGCTTGGTTCGCCTCCGCATCGGTCAGCTTGCGCGGAGGCGAGCCATCGCGGCCAGCCACATAGGTGTCGAGCGGCGCATCCTGCTTGTCGCCGGACTGCTTCCACTGGAAGAAGATGCGGTCGCTATCGTTCGACCAGCGGATCTGTACGGGCGGGTAGCCCACCAACCCCGGGCCGCGCATGATGTTGTCGACCGTGAGCGGGAACTTCTCCGCCGTCCGCGCCTGAAACACGAAAAGCACCAGGCCAAAGGAGATGAGGGTCTTACGGATCACGACAGCATCATATCGCAATGGGCCGGATCGATTGGCACGCCCCCAGTCTCGTACCGTGGGTGTGGGACATAACAGTTGGGTGCGAGGCCACAATAGGGCCAGCCCGGAGGGCGAAAGAAAGTAGCCCAGTGCGTGAGCACTGGGACCACGTGTGATATCACCTAGCCCCGGAACGGGGCGACAGACGGATTGCGCACTCGCTTATCGGCTTGGCCGTTCTCTTCCGCCCCGTTCCGGGGCTGCCAGATTCGCTTGGGTTCCCAGTGCTCACGCACTGGGCTATTGTCTTTCGCCCCTGCCGGGGCTCGCTGGCTCGCTCCACTCCTTTAACGGATCGGGCGTACGTGGCACGCTCGGAAACTCGCCGTTTTCCGGGGAACCAGCGATGCCACAACTTTCATGTCCCTCACTCGCGTCCCGTTGTCGCCGGGCGGCGGGATGCCGCATACTGTTATTGTCGGTCGCGCCATGGCGAATCCATCCATTTCCCCCGACATCGAAATCGTGGAGCAGCGCCGCCTGGTTCCGCTCTATCGCGTCGTGCTGCTCGACGACAACGACCACACCTACGATTACGTGATCGAGATGTTGCAGAAGATTTTCATCTTCAGCCTGGAACAGGCCTACCATCACGCCGAGGAAGTGGACCGGACGGGCCGCACGGCGCTGATTGTCTGCGAATTGCCGGAGGCCGAATTTGCGCGCGATCAGATCCAATCGTACGGGCGGGATGTGCGGCTGCCTCGCTCGCAGGGCTCGATGGGAGCGGTGGTCGAGCCGGCGGCGTGAGCCGAGCGAAGTGGGACGGACGATCTTTTTTTGTCGTCTGTCAATTGCCGTGTTTGCGCAACGGCGAGGGGAAAAGCGCGACAGACCACGAAAGGCGATGGTCTGTCCCACCTGTGCCCGCGCGCCGCACCGGCTCCTATTTCCTCGAGTCGCCGAACGTGATGGTGGATTCGCCGGCGTACTTGTGATAATTGCGGAAATCGATGCTGTTGCGCTGGCACGAATCGCTGCCGCGCTGGCACATCAGCGTTTCGGAGTGGACCGGCAATAGGTACTTTCTGGCATCTCCCATTTGCACATACTCGTAGTCGGTGGCGGATTCCACGTGGCCGGCGGGAAAGGTCGAGGGAAGGTCGACCGCCTGTTCCTCAATGCGGAGCACGCGCGCGGTCTGCGGGTCGATCCACACCGCTCCTTTATATGCCGGCAGGTAGCTCTGCGACGACACGGTGATCTTCCAATGCGAATGCGGGTGGTCCACGGCGTAATCGTAGACCCGCGCGTTGATGCCGGCGATGCGCTCGGTCCGGCGGAAGCGGAATAGAGCGTCGGTGCCAGGCGAGAACAAGTCGATCAACAGGGTGCCGAACTCGCCGGTGGACCACGCGCCGTCCGTTTCCGCAAAACCTTGGCGCGGCTTGCCATTCACCTTGATGTCGCGGTAGTCCTCTTTGCCATTTTCGTAGACCACGGCTGCCGAGACCAGGTCGATGGGCTGCCAGTCGGCCGGCCGGGTTTCGCTGGCGTAGCGGGCGATCTGCTCCTGGCACACGTAATTGGGCAAACCCTCGGTGAAGTCGAATGCCGCGCCGGCGGCCTTGCGGACCAAATCGTCGCCTGGCTGCGGCCGCGACTCCGGAACGGGTACCTCATCGGCGTCCCGGTAAACCGTGGGAGGAGGCGTCACGGCGGCTTCGGTTGTCCCGGCCTGCGGCGCTGGAGCCGGCGGCGCGGCGGCGGCACTTCCGGTTTGCGCGGCCGGTTCGGCGGGCGGCTCGGCCGCATGTTCGCGCGCCTCGTCGACCGGCTTGCCGCGGTGCAAAACGGGCGGGCCGGGATCCTCGGCATCGGGCTTGGGCGGCGGCGTCACGTGGGTGACCGGCGCAACCTGTGCCGCGTTGGCCGCGCCCGCATCCTTCGAATTGTCCTTCCAGGTGTCGACCGCGCCACCCTCTTGATCCTTCGCGGACGTGGTTTGGGCGCCGGCGGCTTTCTCCCAATAAACATTGACGGCGATCAGGAAGCCCTTCTCATCCTCGGGGCCCTCCACCGACAACTGGTCTCCGGGGGCGAACTTCGGGTTCTTGATCTCTTCCCCGTTCTTGAAGAACTTAGTCTTGTCATTGCGCTTGAAGTCCACCTGCCGGTCGTCGTCGAGCGCAATGGTAATCGTCTTTCCGTCCATCTGCTGCAGCTTGCCGCGGAAGTTGGGCATGGGCTGGCCCTTGGAAGACGTATTGGGATTCGATTTGCCGCGGCCGATCGGAATGCCGGGGCCGTTGCCAGGGTAACCTCCGGGCGGGTAACCATTACCCGGGTAACCGCCGCCAGGGTAGCCTCCGGGCGGATAAACTTGCGCGCTCGCGGCGCCGGCCGCGAGCAGCCAGATGGCGAAGCAGCCGGCAATGCGCGAAACGGCGCTGCCGGCGGAAGACACACCTCGGGCAGGCTCGAACTGTTCCATCACCTCATTATGATGCGGCGCAGGCGGCGCGGGTTACGCAGGGCGGCCACCGTGCGAAAATGCCGATGGGAGTTACAAACTGGAGACGCCCTCGACTAAAGTGAAGTTGAGAGATGCTGTGAACCCACGCCGGTTACTGGTCTTCGACACCGACCCCGCTCTCCATGAGCTGCTCGCGGCCGTACTCAGGCGCGAAGGACGGTCCATTCAGGACGCTTACGACCGGCACGAAGCGCTGGAGGCGCTGCGCGGTTCCGACTGCGACCTGGTGGTGGCCGGGCAGGGCCGAAACGGCGACGAAGGGCTGAAGCTGTTGCGCCAGGTGCGCGCGCTCCGCCCGGAGGCGAAGGTGATCCTGGCCGGCGGGCGCGACCCAGTGAGGGCGCTGGCGGCCATACGCGGACGGGCGTACGCCTATTTTCACAAACCGGTTTCGGCGGGACCGCTGGCCGACATGGTGCAACTGGCGCTCGACGCCACGGCCTGGCGCGACGACATCCGGGTGGCTTCGGCTCGTCCGGAGTGGATCACGCTGGAGGTGCGCTGCAAGCTGGAAGCGGCCGAGCGCGCCACGCAGTTCGTCCGCGAAATGCTAGCGGACCTGGAACCGCAGAAGGCCGAGGACGTTGCCATCGCGTTTCGCGAGCTGCTCATCAACGGCATCGAGCACGGAGGCAACTCCGACGCGCACAGGCGGGTGCGGGCTTCGCTGCTGCGCACTTCGCGCGCGGTAATCGCGCACGTCGCCGATCCCGGCAAAGGCTTCTCGATCGAGGCGCTGCCGCACGCGGCAATCTCGAACCCCGACGACTCGCCCATCCGGCACCTCGAGTATCGCGAAGAGCATGGCAAGCGCGCCGGCGGCTTCGGCATCCTGATGGCCCGCAGCCTGGTCGACGAGTTGGTCTACAACGAACGCGGAAACGCCGTGCTGGCGGTGAAATACCTGAAGTAGGCGCAGATCGTCTGCGCGGATCTTCCGGCCAGGCGTGCTTGGGATAGCGGCGCGCAGCCGGACCACAGGTCCAGCAACGCGCCGATCGGCAGCCGCAAGCTCTCCACAGTGGCACGATGCGGCATCGCCGGGGCACAATGTAGACAGTGAATACCGATCGGTTTCTCATTATCGGCGGCGGCATCGTGGGGCTGGCCACCGCGTATCGTCTGGGGGAACGGTTTCCCGGAGCGTCCATCACGGTGCTCGAAAAGGAAGACCAAGTGGGACGGCACCAGACCGGCCACAACAGCGGTGTGCTGCATTGCGGGTTGTATTACAAACCCGGCTCGGTGAAGGCGCGGCTGGCAGTCAGTGGCATCCGGCAAATGGTGGAGTTCTGCCGCGAAAACGGCGTGGCGCACGAAATCTGCGGCAAGCTGGTGGTGGCGGCCGACGAAAGCGAAGTGCCGCGGCTGCGCGACCTCGAAGAACGCGGCGCTGCCAACGGGTTGGACGGCCTGCGCTGGCTCGACCGCGACGCGATGCGCGAAATCGAGCCGCACGTCGGCGGTGTCGCCGCGCTGCGCGTGCCCCAGGAGGGCATCGTCGATTACGCCGCGGTGTGCTCGGCGCTGGTGAAACGCCTCGAGGAACGCGACGCGCGCGTGGCCGTAGCGTCACGCGTGCTGCGGCTGCGGCGCGGCTCGGGCGAATGGATTGCCGAAACTCCCGCCGGCGAATTCGCGGCCAGCTTCCTTATCAATTGCGCCGGCCTGCACTCGGACCGCGTCGCCCAACTGGCCGGCGAGCGGCGCAGCGTGCGCATCCTGCCCTTCCGCGGCGAGTATTACAAAATCCGCCCCGAACGGCAGCACCTGGTGCGCAATCTCATCTACCCCGTGCCCGATCCGGCCTTCCCGTTTCTCGGCGTCCATTTCACGCGCCTGATTCACGGCGGCGTCGAGGCCGGCCCCAACGCCGTGCTGGCGCTCGCGCGCGAAGGCTACCGCAAAACCGACTTCCGTCCGGCCGATCTGTTCGATGCCCTGAGCTATGGCGGCTTCTGGCGTTTTCTGCGGCGCTACCCTTCCATGGCCTGGTATGAGCTGCGCCGCTCCTTCAGCCGCGAGCTGTTCTGCCAGGCGTTGCAGCGCCTGGTTCCCGAGATTCAACCTGGCGATCTCGCCACCGGCGGTTCCGGTGTGCGCGCCCAAGCCATCACGCCGGAAGGCGAGTTAGTGCAAGACTTCCAGTTGATCGCGCGCCCGGATGCGTTGCATGTGCTGAACGCTCCCAGCCCCGCAGCCACCGCATCGCTCGCCATCGGCGCGGAGATCGCGGCAACCGTGGCTACCGCGCTGTGAAGTGAGGCACGTCCCCGGCCTGCCAACGCCCGCGCGCGGGCGCGGCTTTCCCCGGCCTTTGAGCGCCGTTGACGAAGCTTCGCCCGCTGATGCCCCAGACCTTGCTAGACTAACGGGCGTAGCGGCGGGATGGCGTAATTGGCAGCCGCAC
>CAZFOP010000029.1:10361-16741 GCA_964520085.1 uncultured Solibacteraceae bacterium
CCGGTAGTCCGCAAGGACTGTGTGGGTTCGACCCCCACTCCCGCCACCACTCGATGCCTGCAATCGGCGGATCAGCAGAAGCTACGCTTCAGCCATTCGCCCAGCACAGCGTGGCGCAGTCATTGTATGTGCAGGCCGACCACGTTCGATGCCACGCCGTCCGCTATCAGGTACAACCGCACATCGCCCGCGCCGGCGAGACTGGCCGGAATCGAAATGTTCACCTGATCCAGCCCGACAAACGACGGCGCCGGCCCTGCGTAGAGAACCGGGACGCTTTCTCCACCGACGAAGCACTGGACCGATGCGGCGCCGCGGATTCCCGTCCCATAGAGCTCGATGTACAGCGTGTCTCCGGTCCCGCCCAGGTTGAGTGGCTCCGGTAGGCAGCTTCTGGCCGCGGGCGGGCTGCACGTAAAGAACGTTTGATTCTGGACCTGATTGGACGCGGTGAGCAGTAAAGCGTCGGCTGCCGCCACGCCTGCGCCATCCATGTTCATGCTGTATAACCCCGGAGCGGAGGACGCGATGGTCACGGAACCGGTGAGCGTAGCGGTCGTGCCGGCCAGCACCGTGATCGTGGCCGGACCCGCCGCCAGGCCGGAGGGAACCAGAATGTTCGCCTGTCCGGGAGAGACGGCGAAGAGTGGCGCAAGCTGAGTGTGGCCGGCACTATCCGCGATCTGAACCGAAACCCCAGCGAGAGTCGTGGGAAGCGGCGGCGACGCAGTAGCCGTCTGCGAAGCCATCCCCGGCCCGAACAGCGTCACGATTTCTTGTGGCGCAACCGGACCCGGCGCGTAGCTGGCGCTGTTGACCGCCGTCGCAACCGTGGGCGAATTCAAATCCACACGCATCACGCTGTAAGCGGGCACGGTGACCGGATTGGCCGAGGTCGAGGACTGCACCGGCACGGTGGTCTGGTTCGACGCCGTGTTCTGTTCGGTCGGGTCGGAACCGGCGATGAATTGGACCGGCAGCGTTCCCGAAACCGGCGTTCCATTCACGCGAATGGTCACCGTTTGCGCGGTGGCTCCTTTGTTGGTGATCGCCACGCTCCGCTGGCCGGTCGCACTGGTATATGCCTGTGCGTAAAGCGCCGGGATCTGGCCCAGACCCGTAGCGGGAACGGTGGCGCCGCCGGTCAACGTGGTCGAATCCACCTGCATCGCATTTCGCAAGAAACCGTTCAGCACCGCCAGGCCGAGCGGCTGGGCAGTCAGGTAGTAGCCGAAGTTCAGCGAGAGCGTGTCGATGGTGGTGCCCGCGTTATAAGCGTTCTGCACATCGGTGTAATGCGTCGTTGTGGCGTAGACACCGCGCGAGCCCGTGAGCGCGTGCATTCCTACGTACAACATGGAGGGCACGGCGGACATTCGCATGACATACTCGGCCGCGTAAATGGCGCCATAGAGCGTGCCATCGGTCAACGAACTGCCCGAGCCCAGTCCATCGTTGGAAGGAAGGAACTCCGAGATCAGGAATTTCGTTCCCGGCGGATTCAACGGTGCGAGATAGCCGGTCACATAGGCCGATGACTTTGACGCGAGCACGGCGTTCTCGTCCGCCATCCACTGACTAAATGCGCCGGTGCTTTGCGGAGGATAGTGATGGTAAGTCACCGCGTCCCAGTATGGGTCCGGGTAACTCAGAATCGATTGGTTCCACGCGGGATTAGAAGCGGTGTCTCCGGCATCCATGAAGAAGATAGCGACCGCGGCGGTGGGATCGGCGGCCTTGATGGCATCGCGGAATGGCTTTACCGCCGCGACATACTCGGCGCCCGACGAGAAGAACCCCTGGTACAAATAGGGCTCGTTAGCCAACTCCCAAACCGCGACGGGAATATGATTGGCCCTGGCGAACGCAGCCATCGCGCCGGCCGATTCGGGCGTATCCGTGTAAGCGTTGACGCAGACGATCAGTTTGGCGCCCAGAAAGTCGGCGCGGTTCGCGCCATCGACAAACGAGCCGCCGCCCTTCCCATCGACCCACGGGACTGCTTCGGTGAGCAGCGTGGCGATATTGGTGCCCTGAAACTGCGCCGCCCATGCGGGAACCATCATGCCGGTCTGCCAGTCGAACGCGTCGCTGAAGCTGCCGCTGGGATAGCGAACCCAGCCGGGCGAAAGCTGCGCCGCCACGTCGTTCAGCCGGTAATCGAAGAACTCGGCCGGAAATACCACCTCGTCGTTGAAGCCGCTGAAATTGGCGTTCAGCGGCGTGGATTGAGTGGCATCGATATCGATGGTGGCGGAGACCTGCGCGAATGCGCTCAAACTGGCTGCGGCGATTGCAAGCGGGAGCCAGACGGAAAGCATCTTCATGGCTGCGTAAGCCTCTGTGTCCGCTGTGGACGTCTATTAGTGAAACCCTTCGTCTTGGGCGAAGTTGCGAAGCCGCATTGCCCTCATCAAGCTTCGGGACGATCTCTCCATGCTGTCCTGATGGGAGCACGGCGCCCGGCCGCGCGCAACCGGTGTTCGCGCGGCCCCGGGAGACGGCGCGCGGTTACATCTTCGGATCAAGCGGCAGTTTCTCGAACGGAATCGGGTCCTGAGTTTTCATCTCTTCGATCCACTGCAAGACCTTGTCGCTGGGGCTGAAGAGCTTGACGATCGGCAAGGTAACGTCCACCATCTCGACGGCCGGACTCGTGAACGGCAGTTCCCATTTCGAAACGATGAGTGCAACGCCCGCCTGCGCGGCGATGGCCGGGAGCCTGTCTGCGACTTTCGCGAGGATGCCGGAAACAGGACCGGTCGAGAACACTTGTTGGTGCAGTCGGACCTGCGACCACTGGCCTTCTGCATCCAGTTCCTTAGCGCGGCCTTCGTTGTTGGCGGCTTTGGCCGAATCGTAATCGGCGCGCATGCCCTGGGTGATCCGGCGGAACTCGTCCGAGTTTCCATAGGCGAGCGCAACGGCCCGCGAATCGAAGACGCCGATGCGCAGTGGCTTCGCGTCTTGAGCGGCGGCCGGCGGCGCGGCCCCGAAAGCGGCGGCCGCGAGCATCGCGGTCATCGCGAGTTTGTTCATCGTAATACCTCCTGAATTTGAATGGCTTGGCGGCAGGTCGGACATGACGGCCTCGCTGCGGCCGTTCTTCCTGGTGCACGCCGTGAGCCATTCGGCTGAGAGGCTTCATCCCTCGCTTTACCAAGGGACTTCGGAAATACGCCGAGCGGCGCGCCCGCGCTTGCCATACATTGAATGAACACTGCTAATACATTGGATGTACGATCCACGATGTCCACTCTACCTCTTCGCATCCTACAGCTTCCCTTTTGGCGTGACATCCCCGGCATACCTCGGGTCGAAAATGCGCGCGTCCTCGGCAAGGGCATGATAGCGTGCGGTGCTGGGGGAATTGGCGAAGCAATCGGTGAGATCCGCGGCGGCGGCATCGTACAAGTTGAGCGGCGGAAGCTGCAACAAGCGGAAGACGGTCTTCAGCAAGCCCGGAAAGCTGACGTTGCGATGCGAGACGTAGCCGGGCTTCGCCCACGGGCCGGCGCACAGCAAAACCGTGCGGTGCGCGTCCACGTGGTCCACGCCGCCGTGTGTATCGGCCTCGGTGACGAAGATCGCCATGTCGCGCCACCACGGCGTGCCCGACAAATACTCGACGATGCGGCCGAGCGCATAATCGTTATCGGCCACGTGCGATTCCGGGTACGGGTATCCTTTCGATGGATGCGCATCCGCCAGGTAGTCGCCGGGCAAGTGGATGTACAACAGTGACGGCAATTCCGCGCCGGTCTTCCCGTAGCGCGTTTCAATCTCTTCGATGAAACGCGATGCGCGTTGCTGATCGGAAACAGCGAGATTGAAGCCCGGATATTGGCGCGCGGTGTTGCGGAAAAGCGCTTCTGGCATTGGCATGTTCGTCAACAGACGCACGCCGGTCGGCCCCAGGCCGGCGCCTTCGCGTGCGCCGGCCAGTTCGAACCCTTCACCGAAGTTGAGGAACGAAACGCCATGGGCCGCCAGGTGATCCCACAGCGTGCCAGCTTCGCCAACATCTTCGGGCTCGACCGAAGCCGCCATGCCGGCGAAGCCGAGCCGCCCCGGAGCGGAACTCAGCCGGAAGCTCTTTCGATCGCCATAGGCCGCTGCGGCCGAACTCGCCAACCACGGATTTGGATAATCGCCTGCCAGCCAGTGGTGCCCCTCCACGCTGGCCTCGCCATCGGCATAAAAGTTGTCGCTCGATGCCCAGCGGCTCGCCATGGCGTGATGGTTGGGCGTGATGTTCACGTCCTTGATGCTCAGCCGCTGGTGCTGGCCGTCGGCGAAACCGTGTGCGCCCAGCCGCGCCAGCGGCGGCGCGCCCATTACGTGCCCATTGCGTGCGGCCGTTATGTCGCCCAGCACTTCGTCGTAGCTCAGGCTCTCCTTCACGATCAGCACGACGTGCCGGATGGGCGGCAGCGCGGACGCGGCTTGGGCGTGCTGCCGGAAGCCATTCATCTCCATCACCGCGTCAGTATAGGCTGGGAGTTGGTCGCGCTTGGGCAGTGGGAATACGGAAATCGTGCCCTGGTACAACCAACTGGGCAGTAGGCCGCCGGCCACGGCTCCCGGCGCGTTCGGCCCCACGCCGTGACCGCGCGCATTGGTGACGAAGACGGTATCGCCCTCGAGCGCCACCCGTGTGGGAAACCAGGCCGCGGGCAGATGGCCGATGACGCGCCGCTGGCTAACATCGATGACGCCCACCGCATTGATGCCGGCTTCGGCTATCAGCAGCCAGCCGGACGCTTCGTGATAGGCCAGGCCGATTGGGATTACGCCGCGCAGCCCTTCGAGGCCGGGGATGCGGATGGGGATCTCCGCTTCGATGCGGTTGGTGGCGGGGTCGAGGATGCTGACGGAATCGTCATTCGCATTGGCGACGAACACGCGGCCGGCGGCGGCGAGGATGCCCGCCGGACCGCTGCCGCCGCGCACCACGCCGCCGAAATCGAGACCAGTGTGAACGAACGCCTCCACCTTCATCGCGGCGGGATTGGTCACATCCACCACGGCCACCGAATCGGCCTCACGCACGTTGGGGTCGCCCAAGCCCTGCACGCGAATGCCGCCAAGTTCGACGCCGTGCACAGCTTCGGCGCTGGGGAAGCCGAATGCGGGAAACGGGAGGCCGGCATCGGGCGCCCCGTCCAGCGCGTGGTATTCGAACATGCCACAGTTCGTGACGTAGAGCCTGCGCCCATCCGGCGCTAGCGCCAGGAAGAACGGTAGGCGCCCCACGCGCACCGAACCGACAACCTGGTGCGACCGCAGGTCGATGGCGGCGACGCGGAAGTTCGCCTGATCGGCGACGTAGAGGATTCCGCGCGCCGCATCGAGTGCCAGATCGCCTATGAAGCTGTCCGCGAAGCCGCCCTGGTTGAGATTGAATATCCGCTGCCGCTGGTCGAAGGAGTCGAACAGATCCACGCGGCCGCTCTCGCCCTCCGCCAGGTAAAAGCCGCGGCCGCCGGCCAGCGCGACGCCCAGGGAGACGCTGTGCCAGCCGGCCGGGGCCGATTGCTCGAAAGCTTCCAGCGACCCTGCCGCGACCTGCCGAACTTGCCAGCGGGCTTCGCGCGATGCGCGTTCGAGCACGCTGAAGGAGTAACGGAACGGGCCGCCATTGGCAGTGACCACGGTTCGGCCCGAACTGCTGACGGCGATGCCGAAGGCGCCCGGCCCGGTTGCGTACTCTTCGCCCAGCGGCGCAATGACTCTTCCGCCGGGCAGGATCGACGGCCCGCTGCGGCGCAAAGCGGGACGCTCGCCGGCGGGTGCCGTATAGGATTGCGCCGGGATCGCGGCCGCGAAGACCGTTAGCGCCATCGTCAGACGGCGGGTTCCGCACACCCCTCCATCATATAGCCGCGTAACTGGGGCAAATCGGCGATTGCAGGTCTTGCCTATCGCCGGCTCAGCTCTTCGAGCAGCGTGGAAATGCGTGGGCGGTCCGGGACGCGGCGGCCGAAGCGGAGGGCATTGTAGGCGACCGTAAACTCGGCAACCGTAGCGGCGAGCGCGCCCGGCGGAATCGAGGCGGCGAACTCGTCCGGAGTGAACCAAGCCGGCTTCCGGTAGCCGCGGCGCTCCATGATAGCCAGCATGCGCTCGTAGAGCAGAGTCGCATCGCGAGTGGTGGCGGGCCTGCGGCGGGCGCGCCGGACGCGCAGGCGAAGGCGAAGGGCGCGGATCGCACGCGGGCCGAACATTCGCAGACCAACGGCGAACAGAACCGCTGCGGCAAGCCATGGACCGAAGCGGCGCAACCAACCGGCGGCGCGTCGCTCCCACGTATTACCGGTGTCCCAGAGGGAATCGAACCAGCGGATGCCGGCCAGGCGCGCGGCTTCGTCAAACCGGTC
>CAZFOP010000030.1:0-16414 GCA_964520085.1 uncultured Solibacteraceae bacterium
GGCGAGCACCCACGGCATCATGTCGCGATGCCGGCGGCGATTGGTGAAGGCCACCACCGCCGTATACGACGACAGGAGCCACATCCAGAACAGCAGCGAACCTTCCTGCCCGCTCCACCAGGCGGCGAATTTGTAGAGTACAGGCAGCGCGTTGTTGCTGTGCTCGGCCACGTAGGCGAGGCGGAAATCGCCGGTCAGCAGCGCGTGCACCAGAATGACGGAAGCGACGGTGACCAGCGCCCAAACGGCGTAGACCGCACGGCGTCCGCTCTCGACCAGGAACGGTTTGCGGCGCACGCGGCCCACCACGGAAGCGACCGTCGCATACAACGCTACGCAAAAGGCCAGCAAGATGGCCAGCGAACCCAGATTCTCCATGACCCCTCTCTACGGCTTTCTACACGCTTGCCGAAAAACATCGGCACATGACAAGCCACAGATAAACACGGATTCAAAAGGAATTGGCTTATCCGCGTTCATCTGTGTTCATCCGTGGCTCAAAACCTTCTCTTGGACTTGTTCAGCAGCCTGTTAAACGCTAGGCTTTCCGCTGTGCACGTCGGGCTGTCCAGGCGACGGCACGTTCGGCTTGGCTTCGTACTTCGACGCGCACTTGGCGGAGATTTTGGAAGCGTGGAAGGTGCCGTCGCGATCCATGCGTCCATCTGCCAGCGCCTGCGCGCCATCGCGGAAGGTGTCCGGCAGCGGATCGATGCCCGTGTAAGCGACCTGCAGCGTGCGGCTGTCTTGCTTCAGCGTGAACAGCACCTTGCCGCCGACGTGCTGGATGGAGCCGGTGGCGACATCGCCGCCGACGCGCAGCCGCGCGCCATAAGCGCGGTCGCCCATCTGGCTCAATTCATCAATCGACTTGTAGTAAGTCTTGCTGTCCCCAGACCCAGCAAAGGCCAGCCACACCAGCGTCCCGATGACGACGGCGATCAACGCCGCGAATTTGCCGTACTTCCGCATGTGCTACCCCTCTGAATCTAAAGTATAGCGCCAAAGAACGCAGTGGAGACTTGAGCGATTGTAGGACTTTCGTTGGAATTCTCCATACCCGCCGTGGAGGTTGCGCGGGAGTTGGGTGCGCCGAGGTGCCAACGCTGCCAGCGCCGTAGGCTGCTTCAGCCAGTTGGCGCTTCCTCCCGCCGGGGAGGCCCTAGCAGGTCTGACCTCTTGCAGGGCTTTGTAAGTTTGAACGTGTCCATGATCGATTTCACTGTCTCAACGAGAAAGACGTCGGCACGGGGACCGACGCAAATCTCACTGATTAGGTCGTCCAGATCAAAGACCACATCGATACCTGCTTCCTCACGTTCTTCGTCCTGGCACAGAAGCGCCCGCCACTCCTGCTCGTACTGGAAGCACTCACGCTTGTGGCGGCCTAACTTGAGCGTCGTTCTCCGAGTTCCAAGGCCAGGGACCGGAGTCGCACCGCGAAAATCGAGCTGGAGGTCCTTCACTAATTCAAGGTTGGGGTGATAAGTGACGGGCGCGAAATCGTAGTAGGAACTTTCGACGCCCCACTTCGCCGCCCGCTTGTACTGCCCCACGGAGGACTTCAACGCCACACCCGAAGCATGGGAGCCGTAAATCTCCCACATTGCCATTGACTCGGGCCCCCAACACCAGGAGTTAATGTAAAGAAAACTGCGCGCATTGTTAATCTGATGAGCGGACCTCTGGCTGAAGTGTGCCATGAGTGACTGCCAAGAGACCTCGTGGGTTTCCCCAGGAGTGGTCGGCCACGTCTCCTCCGGCGAATCCTTGAGGCACTTCGCGCTGCCGAATCCCTCCCATGGATCGTCGTGAAACGTGGAAGCCTTAGCGAACCACAATTTACGCTTGTACAGCGTCGCGAAGAACTTAGGTAGGTCCATGTACTTCCAGATCGGCGTATCGTCGCTAACCTCAGTACTGGCCGGTCGCGCGTCGGGTTCCATGTCCACTATTCTAGAATGGAGGCGAGCGCGCATGAAAAAGCAAAACATCGGATCATCCTTTGACACCTGGCTCCGCGAGGATGGGACTTACGAGCAAGTTACCGCGACTGCCATCAAGCGCGTGCTCGCCCGTCAAGTGGAAGCGGCCATGAAGGAGAAGCAGTTCACCAAGGCCGAGATGGCGCGGAGGATGCACACCAGCCGCGCCGCGCTCGATCGGTTGCTCGATCCCGCATACGATGCGGTGACATTAGGCACACTGCGCAAAGCAGCGGCGGCCGTGGGCCGCGAACTTCGACTCAAGCTGGTGTAGCGCGAGCAGCGTTTCGTTGTTGCAGCGTTGGTGAAGCCCGGAGGGCGAAAGAAAATAGCTCATGGCGCAAGCCGTGGGTATGAATCCCTCCACGACATAGCCCCGGAACGGGGCGTAAGAATTCTGCTGGCGAAAATACCTTACGCCCCGTTCCGGGGCTTCTGAATATTCATCTATTCCCAAGGCTGACGCCTTGGGCTAGTCTCTTTCACCCTCCGGGCTCGGGTCTGGGGTACACGTGGCGGGTCGGCGGATTCGCCGTCCGGTTTGGGGATAGCAGGTTCGGGAATGACTGAAGCAGGCCGGACCAGAGTGGGCCCGGCGCGCGGCCCTCGGATCGGGCCGTTGCGCGTCCTGGAACCTCACGGCAGCCAGGCCGCCATGGCCGCTCGACCCAGCGCGCACCAGAGATGGCGGATGGGTGGTACGATACTGCAATGGCTCGACTTCGAGACCTGGGAAGCCACACATCCCAACGGCGGGGAATACGCTAGTCCGCCCGCCGAATGGTCCGGGGCCGCAATCATATCCAAGAAAGGAAATACCGAAATGCGATTTCTCAAACCTCATGCCTCCAAGCTGCTCGGGCTCTTGACGTTCTCTCTAGTTGCGGTATCGGCCGGGAGGGCCCAGTCTGTCCCCAAGGACATGATCTCGCTTCCGATCGAGACGGTTAGCGAAAAGACGATCCAGTTGGAGAGCAAAGGGGGCAGACTCTTCAGTTTCGCGCTCAGCCCTCATACGGTGTATTGCCAGGGCGACAAGAAGGTCTGGGATTGGGTCTACCTGAAGAACAAAGCAACAAAGGACGATAAGACGGTCACGATCAAACTGTCGGCGGACTCTAAGACCGTTCTCGTCATCTGGGACCAAAGGCCTGCCAAGGAAACCTCGACGGATACGACAGCCAGCGGAAGCGAGACCTTTACTTTCCCTCCGATGTGTAAGTAAGCGGCCGGTTGGCGGCCCATCTTCTTCGCTCTTTTCTTCCCGTGCCGAAAGCGGGTACGGTGGCAGGCGGGTGAGTTCGGTTTTCGGTTGGTTCGAGGTTGGTTGAGTTTCGCTCCTGCAGCGTTTCCGAAGCCCGGAAGGGCGATAATTGAAAATGACCCACGGCGTATCAGCCGTGGGTCCACCAGTCTCCCCCGGACATAGCCTCGTGAATGAGGCACAAGAATTCTGCCGGCGGGGAATTCCTGCGCCCCATCCCGGAGTTGTCCGGACTTTCCTCTCTTCCCTAGGCTGGCGCCTGGGGCTGTTTTCTATCGCCCCGCGGGCTCACGCTGCCGGCGCTTGGCTTTTGGCTGGCCTTCCAAGCTCTTGACGGCGGAATGGGGTAGTGGCTATACTGTTTATCGATATCGAATGACGCTAACGAAATACGATTTCGATAATCGATTTGAGTACCGCGATCTCTACGCGGGGTTGATCCGTCTCCATATTCTGTATCACGCGGTCGAAGGGCCGATTTTTGGACTCGAAATGGCCGACGAACTGGCGAGGCACGGCTATCGGATCAGCCTGGGAACGCTTTATCCCCTGCTGCATGGGATGGAAAACAAGGGCTACGTGCGCTCGGTGGAAGAACGCAAAGGGCAATCGATCCGCAAGGTGTATCGGGCTACGCCGCTGGGGAGAAAGGCGCTCAAGGCGGTGAGGGCAAAACTGGACGAACTGGTTGGCGAGCTCAATGAAGCGAGGTAGCCGGATTTGCGGGCTAGCTGCGTCTGAAGCGCTGCGGGCGCTGGCGGTGTTGGTTTGCATTTCGGCAGCTGCCCTGGCGGGTCCTCCGTTTCAGACGGACGATCCGGAGCCAATCGATTTCCGGCACTTCGAGTTCTATACGTTCGCGGCTTCGGACGGCACGCCGGTGGAAACCGACACGGTTGGCCCTGCCGTGGAGTTCAATTGGGGAGCTCTCCCGAACGTTCATCTCCATGTCATCATTCCCGCAGCGGCGGTTTTTCCGGCAAACAATCCGGGCTTAGCCCCTGCCGGCACGGGTCCGCGAGCGTTCGGACTGGGCGACATCGAACTGGGAATCAAGTACCGGTTTGTGCAAGAAGCGAAGCATCGTCCTATGATCGGCACATTTGTCATGTTCGAATTGCCATCGGGCAGCGCCGCGCGCGGTCTCGGGGTGGGCAGTACATGGTACAAGCTGCCAGTCTGGGCGCAGAAGAGCTTTGGGCCGTGGACCACATACGGAGGAGGCGGAGTGACGGTGGTGAATGCGCCGGGCTATCGTAACTATCCGTTCGCGGGCTGGCTGGTGCAGCGGGATTTGGGCAAGAAGTGGACGCTGGGATCCGAGGTCTTCTATCACGGACCGGAGGGGCTGGCGACGCCGCAGACGAGACCGGCGACGTTGATCGACGCCGGCGGCTATTATAAGTTTCACGACCCTGGATTCCAGTTACTGTTCTGTTACGGCCACACAGCCATCGGACAAACGGAAAACTACGCTTACCTCGGTCTCTACTGGACTTGGGGCAAGGGCGGCAAGCCCCGGGATGCGGCAGGCGTCGCATTCAACGGCATGGCTCCGCCGGGCCTGCAAGGCCGCATGTAGCGCACAGATGGAGCAGGAGCCACGGAAGACGAGGAACTGCATTGAGTATCTCAACTAGCGACGCCATACTTCTGGCGCATGCAGCGTTCGGCATCACGGGCTGTCTGGCGGCATTGTGGGTATTCGTCGAGACGCTCAACGCACAACCTGAGAACGCCGGCCGCATACGGATAGCCGCGCTGTTGACGGCACTGTCGGTCGCCGGGGCGTGGATCTGCGGCGGCTATTGGTACGTTCACTTCTATCCGGCGGAGAAGGCGTTGATTCTCCAAGGGCCGTGGCCCTTCGCCCACAATCTCTTCATGGAGACAAAGGAACACCTGTTTTTCATCACAGCCATTCTGGCGTTTCTCCTTCCAGTGATAATCCGCGATAAGTTATACTCCAGTGCTGCCGCCCGCAAACTGGTGCTATCCGTCGCGGCACTGATCGTGATTACGGCGCTGGCACTCGAAGGCGCTGGCGCGGTGATCGAACATGGGGCAAAGCTCGCGCTGCTTCGCGGCGGAGCGAAAGGAACGCAGTAATGAATTCCGCGACGGATCCAGAATCGGCGAAGCTGACTGCCGCGACATCGGGATTTGTCTTGGCTGCCATAATCGCCGTGTTGTTCAATACCGGCCTCGCCTGGGCGAGGGACGCCTACGCTCCACTGAACGCCATCATGAAATCGCTTACCGGCAATCCGTGGATCGCGCACGGCGTCGCCGTTCTGGTTCTTTTCGGCGGGTTGGGATTTATCTTCAGCAAGACGGGAGCGGCGGAGAGGGTGGATGCAAATCGTCTGACCCAAGGCCTGATTGGATCCGTGGCGATCGCGGGGTTAGGGCTTGCTGTTTGGTTTGCGTTTGTGTAGCAGCGCCCTGGACAGGCACAGCAGGCCGGAATATCGCGCCCGTCCCAGCGAGGCTTCAGAAGCGGTAGCGGAGTTCGAAGCGGGCGAACCGCGGTGGTTCGATGGCGATGGGGAGGCGTGAATTGAAATTCGGGCCGGTAACGTCGGATTGCTGAATGGCCAGGTCTGCGTTGGTGACGTTGAGCAGGTCGGCAATCGCGGTGATTTGGCCGTAGCGGAGCGGCCACTCGCGGCTGAGGCGCAGGTTCCAGCTTTGCACATGCTCAGCGCGGTTGCCGCCGCCGGGACTGCCGCGCGGAGTGGCGGCCACCAGGAACGGGCCTTGCGGCAAACCGGTGACGAGCAACATGCGGGCGAAGGCCAAGCCATCGGTGTAATTGGCCACGGTGGATATCTGGACGCCGCCCCAGCGCTGCGGCAGGCGATATTCCGCGGCGATTTTGCCGGTGAAGGCGCGATCGGTGAACGCCCGGCCCGTCGCATTGATATCGGCGTTGGGATCGGAGAACAGCGCGCCGACTACGCCGGGATCGTTTTCGAAGACGGCGTTGCCCGGGTTGGTTGGACCATACGATTTTTCCGCCACGAAGGAAGCCTGCACGCCGATGCCTCGCCAGGCCGTGCGCAGTTGGGCGTTGAAGCCGGAATTGAGGGTGCGCAAACCGGCGGGGTTAGTAAGTAGATACTGATCGTGGCCGAGCGTGGCGGGGTTCTGCGCGTAGACGGTGAGCGGCCGATCATCAAAGGTGCCAGGGGTGCCATCCGGGCCGGGATCGAGGATGGTTGCGGGAGTGTAATCCTGCGGCGTCACACCGGTGTCGACGGCGGCAACGCGGTTTTTCTCATCGCGGCGGAAAAGTTGGATGGACGCGAGTGAGCGAAGCGGCAGCGGCATCTCCGCGCCGACGTTCCATTCGTCCGCATAGGGGCGGCGCAACGATGGGGAAATGGACGAGTACGGGCCGCCGAAACGGGCGAGCAGCGCGCCCTGCTCGTTCGGCTCAAACCAGCCGTCGCCATTTGCATCGCTCCATTGATACACATTTCCACCGAGGCTATTCGGGTTTCCGTAATCGAGATAGCGGCCGGCGAGCGGTGCGTAGGAGCGGGAGAACGCCCCGCGCAGAACCAGGCCATGGGTTTGCGGGGGCTGCCAGGCAAGGCCCGCGCGCGGAGACACGCTGTTCCACGCGATCAGGTCCGGCTGGGCCGCGACTTGCCGCGCGGGCGTGTAGAAACCGGCGGGGCTCGACTGGGTGGGAATGCCGCCGCGGGAGAAATCGGCCAGCAACCCCAGGTCGAGCGTGAGGCGCGGCGCGGGATTCACGTGGTCCGTGACCCAGGCGGTTGCGGATGTTATGCTCTCGCGCGAATCGAGGGGAGTATTGAAGACGACCACCTCGGCGGGCGCGCCATCGGCCGTGACCAGGTTCACATCGGATGGCGCGCGATAACGGTTCTGCGGCGAGGACGTCTTCCATCCGCCGCCTACCATGAACCGATGGCGCGCGCGGCCCAGTTTGACGATGCCTGGCTCCCAGGCGGCGGCGATTTGCTGGCGCGCCCGCACGGCAAGATTGGTGAGCGGAGGCTCGCCGGTGACCGCGCCGCCGGCGAGCTCGATGCTGCTTTGATTGATGGGCGTGACCAGGGACGGAGCGGTATCCAGATGCGCGAACGAATCGCCATAGCGGACCTGGAGTGTGCCGGCGGCGCCCGCCCAGACGTGGGTCCAGCCAGCCTGGACGAAATCGAGGTGATCGGTCTCCTGCAAGCCGGCCATGCCATCCGGTGACAGGAACTCGGGCGAGAGGCGGCGCGCGGCGAGCGCTTCCATGCCAGTCGGCTCGCCGTAATTGGATAGATCGATGCGGGAACCGCTGTAGAGCGCGTCGAAACGGTCGTGCGCGCCGGCGCGAATGTGGCCGACGGCGTTGCCAAACAGCAGGCGGCTATTCTGATCGGTGCCGGGAGCGGCGAGCGGCACAGCCTGCGTGGCCCATTGGCCAGAGCCGGAGACGAACACATCGGCCCAGCGGGTGAGCGGGCCGCCCAGATCGGCGTGATCGCGCGTGAACCAATCGTATTGTTCGGACTGGGTGACTGCGCCGCGCATTGCGGGCGCCGGCAGATTGTTCGCAGCCAGTGCGGCGGCGGTTCCAGCGCCCGATAGGGCGGCGTGCCAGGACTCGCCGGCCTGCGCAGAGAACAGGGCGACCTCAGCGCCATAGGCGGGCGAAGCCGTCAGGGCAAAGCCGCTGCGCACCACGGTGGCTGTAACCGCGTCGGCATCGGGGAGCATTTGCGGGCGGCCCGGCTGGTAATCGTCGCCGGCATCGAGGCCATTGAACTGGAGCGCGGTATCGGTCCAGGAAAACCCGCGCTGGAAAATGACGGCGAGGCGATTGTCGGCGAGACCGCTGAAATCGAGGGGCTCGGTCACGCTGCCGGGATCGAGAGCAAACAACGCCGAGGCGAGCGAGAAGCCTGCGGGGTAGAGGCAGTCGTTGCTGCGGAGCTGGTCTGGAGAGGAAGACGGGCAAGCTAAAGCATGCCCCACCTCAGGACCTGGCGCGGCGGCGGGCTCGATGCGGAGCGGCGCGCCCGGTGTTACCACCAGCGTGACACGAACGGTTTCGAGCGGGGCGACGTCGAAGATTCGATCGCCTTCACGAGAGATCACATCCACCGGCACCGCGGAGCCTCGCTCGTGTTCAAGAGAGATGAGGTAAGAGCCATAGGGCAGCGCAAGCTCAAAATGGCCGTCCGCATCGGCGCGCGCGATCACGCGCAGTCCGCCGCCTTCGATTACTACTCTGGCCGCAGGCAGGGCGCTGCCCGCATCGGTGTGTACTGTACCTTCGATGCGACCCAGGGCCAACTGCGCACGCAGCGCTGGGCAGTTCAGCCAAGCGGCCAGCAGCAGAAGGCAGCACCATCGGCTGAGAGCACCGCGCCGCGAGCTCAAAGGCAGTGGTCTCCAAATCGGCACGCCAGTCCTATCAGCAATATGACAGAAGGCCAGTACAGCGCGAAAGGAGCCTCAGCCAGCAGCCACATCGCAGCATGGCCATATCCTTTGAATGCGTAAATCAATACGATTAACCAGAGGAACGAAGCTACAAAACTGGTGATAGCCGCCTGTTCGAGGCCGCTGTCTTGCCTGTAGAGGACCATATAAAGGAACGGCAGGGAGAATGCCAGAGCCGCCAGAATCGCGGAGTACGCGACGAGAGACCTCGGCAACTTCCTGACTTTAGGCTCCATCTCAGTCATAGCATAACCTCCCCGCATTACTTGCAGCGGATGTCAGACTATTGTTGCAGCACCACGAAGCGGCCGATCGAGTATCCAAGCGCGCCACCCATGAACACGTCGGAGAGGAAATGAGCCGACAGCGTGAGCCGCGAAAAACCCACCGTCGCGGCGAGGCCGTAAGCGACGAACGGAACCCAGCGATGCTGGCGGCGGTAACGGCGGGCGAACACGGTGGCGATAGAAGCCGCGGCGATGGTGTGACCGGAAGGGAAACTGCCGCTGCCGCGCAGGAAGCTGCCACCGCTTTCAAACCAGGTGTCGGAAAAATTGCCGTTCGGGGCGATGGCTCCGGGCCTGAGACGCCGGTCGATGTCTTTCATCGCGGTGGTAAGGATTTCGGAATCGGCCACCGCTTCAGCCGCCAGTAGCGCCGTCTTCTTGGATTTATCGTCCTTGCGAATCAGCCCGGCAGCATACATGGACAGCGGAGCCACCAGCATTCCGATGGATGTATTGTTGCCCGAAAAGACGCGGTTGAAGCCGTTGAAGGCGGCGGTGTTGCGAAAGTAATGCCCTTCCTTCGGATCGAGCTCCACCAGCGCGGCCGTCGCACCCGCCACGGCGAGCGCGGAGAGCAGAACCTTCCGGTGGCGCAGATGCGCCGGAAAGAGCCAAATATTCTTCTGATCGCCGAGGATGTTGGTGGGCAACTGTTTCCACGACACGGCTCGATCGGGCGCGGAGACTGGCGCTGCCTGGGCTGCGGGTTCGGCTGCGGGCGCATCCTGCGCGCGAAGCTGCAAGGGGACCGCCGCGGCGGTGAGCACGAAAAATACGAAGGCAGCGCGGTTGATCAAAATCCCTCCCTGCGCAATAGTGTAGCAGTTGAGCCGAAATGAGGAACAAGCCGGCCATATCGGACGTAGATTGAAACATGCGCGTGGGAGTGTGGCAATGCACGCGGGCACTGGCATGGGCTTTGCTGGCGGGCTTGGCAGTGCTGCTGGAAGCGGAGATCCCATGGTCGGTTTTGGTTGGGCTTAACCTGAAGCTCTCCAGTTCCCTGCCCTGGGCAGCGCCGGCGATGGCGGTCTATCTGGTGCTTTACTGGCGCTATTGCGACGGATGGGGCTGGCCAGCCGGCACGGCGGCATTGCGCCACCGCCGCTTTCGGGCAGGTGCGGTCCCGGCGAGGACTTGGTTGTGGGCGATGGCAGCCGGCGTACTGGCGGTTGCCTCGGCCGTGTGGCTGGTGTTCGCCTGGAGCCGAGTGGTCCCGCTGCCTATGCCTGCCGCACAGGATGTGTCGGCCTACCCGTGGTGGACGATTCTTCTTTCGGTGCTAATGGGCGCCGCGGTGTCTGGCATCGCAGAGGAGGCGGGATTCCGCGGATACATGCAATCGGCACTCGAGGAATGGGCCGGGCCCGCGGCCGCGATCGTGATTACGTCCGTGTTCTTCGGCCTCATTCATCTCAGCCATGGGATGCTGTTCGCGCTTCCGCGGCTGCCCTACTACATCGCGATCGGCGCCATCTACGGCGTTCTCACGTGGCGCACCGGGTCGGTTTTTCCCGCGATGGTGCTTCATGCCGGCGGCAATGCGCTTGACGGGCTGCTCGTGTTGAAGCTAGGTATGCCGCACGCCGCGCCACTCATTTGGCAGAGCGGGGCGGATGCCAACTTCTGGCGCAATGTGGGATGTGGAATGGTCTGTGCAGTGGCGGCGGGGTGGGCATTCCATCGTCTCAAGACTGCGACACACACGGCACTGCCTGGCACAGAGTGAGCGACAGGCAACACGTCTCGCGCGCATCTGCGCGTTCGCACGCGTGCGAAAATGGAGGCATATGGGTTCCCGTTTGATGGCGGCCGTCTTTGCGGTGTGTCTGGCGGCCTCGGCACAGACCATGTCGGTCGAGAAGTTGCGGCAATTCCTCGCATCGAACATCGAGATGATCAAAAAGGGCACCTCGTCCGACCGCGAGTTGGCGGCGTACCTGGAGAAGGTCAAGCTCACCGAGAAGCTGGACGAGCGCGGGATCGAAGACATGCAGGGCGCGATGCGGATTGGCCCGAAGACGCTGCTGGCGTTGCGCCGGTTGGCGGCGGAGAGCGCGTCGCTGCCGGTCGCCGCGGTGATGGCGCCACCGCTCAAACCAAGGCCGATTCCGCCGCCCACCTCAGAAGAGCAGGCCGCCATCATCGACGATGTGCGCGAATACGCCTTGAACTACAGCGATACGCTGCCCGACTTCATCTGCACACAGGTGACGCGCCGCTACGGTGCGCCCATGCCAGGCACGAAATACGGCGGCCCGGCGGGTGGCGATCCCCGTTGGCAATTGCTCGATACTCTGCAAATCCGCCTCAGCTATTTCGAAAAGCGAGAGCATTACGTGGTGGTGCTGATGAACAATGCAATCGTGAATCAGGATTACAGCAAGGTGGGCGGATCGAAAGCGTTCGGCGAATTTGGCAGCATGATGCGGGAGATCTTCGAGCCTTCGACCGAAGCCCGCTTCACCTGGGACCATTGGGGTATGCTGCGCGGCAAGCGAGTGATGGCATTTGGTTATCATGTGCGGCTCGACCGTTCCCAGTTTCAGATCGGGGTGGATGAGGGCAAGCTGCACATCACCACGGCTTATCATGGGCTAGTCGAAGTGGAACCGGATACGCACGTGGTGGTGCGCATCGTACAAGAAGCCGAGAATATACCCGCCGATTTCCCTATGAAGGAAACCAGCGACATTCTCGATTACGACTATCAGGACCTGTCCGGACACACTTTCCTGCTGCCGCTGAAATCGCAGGTGCTCATGAAGACGATGGATGACGTACAGAAACTGGAGGAGGAATTCCGCCTGTACCGCAAGTATTCGGCGGAATCCGAGATCAAGTTCGACTCCGACCCGATCGCGCCGCTGCCCGACGATAAGACCAAAGAGACGAAGGAACCCAGCGCGCCCGCGGCGCCCCCCAAGAAATGAGATGGACTGCAGTTCGTCTCCTAGCCATCCCAGCGGCCACGTTCGCGCAATTTCGCAACTTCGGTTCGCGCCATCTCCTGTAAGCGGACCACATCCACTTTCGCGCTGCGGTTGAGCGGCATGGCGCCCGGTTCCAGTATCACGTAGTGCAGTGGACGCATGTATCCGGCAAGCGAGCGCGCGTGTTTGCGCAACTCGGCCTCGGTCAGGTCCGCGGCAGGCTGGCGCTCGACGAACGCGACGATTCCTTCGCTCCATACGCGGTGCTCGTGCCCCACCACGCCAACGTTTGCCACGCTGCCGCCCAGCGCGGCGAAGTGATTTTCGATGTCGCCTGGGAACACCTGGTGCCCGGCGGGCTTGAGCACCCACTTGGCGCGGCCGGCTAGGCGCAGGCCGCGATCGTCGACACTACCGAGATCGCCGGTGTAAAGCCAGCCGTCGCGCGACACGGTGGCCGCGGTTGCTTCCGGATCGTTGACATAGCCGAGAAACGTCTGCGGGCCCTGGAAACAGATGTGGCCGATCTGTCCGGCGGGCGCTTCGGCACCAGCCGTGCCCGCCCCATCCATCGCTTCGCGAATCGACAGGCGATAGGCAGGCATCGCCCACCCGATGCCGTATTCGAG
This sequence comes from uncultured Solibacteraceae bacterium, assembly GCA_964520085.1. Lineage (GTDB taxonomy): Bacteria > Acidobacteriota > Terriglobia > Bryobacterales > Bryobacteraceae > Bog-375. The sequence continues at coordinate 12,568 of CAZFOP010000030.1, forward strand.
TTCCGCGGCTTCCGGCGTGAGGCGCGTGTAGGTGCAGAAGCCGGAGGACTCGGTGAGCCCGAGGCCGGTCGCGATCCGCGGCGCCATCTGCAACATGCGGTCGAGGAACGCGCGCGGCACGGCTTGCCCGCCGTAAACCGCGGTCTGCAGGCTGCCGAAATCGCGGCGCGCGAAATCGGCCGTGCGCCATTCCAGGTTAAACATGGCCGGGATCTGGCCGATCAACGTGACGCCGTGCCGCTCGATGGCGTCGAGACTCTTGGCGGCATCGAAGACTTCCAGCGTTACCGTGGTTGCGCCCATGAAGAGCGACGTGAGTAGCACTTCCGCCTGCCCGCCCACGTGCGACGCCGGCAGATTGCACAACACGCGCTGACCGGGGCCGAAGCGAAACGCCGTGCCGAGGCAGAGATTCTGGCACGCGATGCCGCGGTGCGAGAGCAACGCCGGCTTAGGCGCGCCGGTGGACCCGGTGGTGAAGATCACTTGCGCACCATCGTGCTCTGACAGGTGCGATTCCAGCGGTGCCGGATGGGCGCGCGCCAGCAGATCGAATGCGCTGGAGGCTCCGGCGATGCACTCCTGCGCGGTCGAGAACTGCACCAGGTGCTCAATGGAATCGCAGCGCGCGCGAACGGCTTCGCCCAGAGCGGCGAAATCGGCCGCCGCGGTCTTCCCCAAGAAGAAATACCCGCGCGGTCGGATCAGGTTCAAACACCGGATCACTTCGGCGGGAGGCAGGCGCAGGTCGAGCGGTGCGTGAATCACGCCCAGCCGGAAGCACGCCAACTCGAGCAGGATATGCTCATTCAGCAGAGGCAGCGAGGCCGCCAGGCAGTCGCCGTGGCGGAAGCCCATGCGGCGCAGCTCGGCGGCGATGGCGATGGAACCGCGCTCAAGTTTCGCCCAAGTGAGCGCGGTCCCGCGCGTCGCGTTCACGATGGCCGCTTCGTCCGGCTGGCGCGCCGCCCACCAATCGACTGCAGCGTGGATCAGATGGCGGCCGCAATACCCTACTTCGAACTGCTCCAGCGTGACCTGCGGGATAGCATCGGCGGGCATGGATTCTATCTTGCCACAGGAAGGCTCTTGCGCCATGGCTCGCGTGACGGCGAATCTGCCTGCGAACGGCCGCAACGGATTCGCGATGCCGCAAGGGCATACGAGCTAATGAAACAAAAGCAAATGGACTAAACTGGTGAGCCGGGCGGGACTCGAACCCGCGACCCTGTGCTTAAAAGGCACATGCTCTACCACCTGAGCTACCGGCCCTGATTGGATTGCGCTCTTCAAAGTGTACCAGACGGCGGTGGGTCGCGCTGTCGCGCAGCGAGCCGCGCGTGCGACATAGAGTTGGAGTGTTCTTCGGCTTCGGCAGCAAGAGGCGGACCTCTTCGGGTGGGCGTACGGTAGGCGGAGCGGCGTAGGTTCGGGGATTATATGGGCAAGCTAAAGCATGCCCCGCCCGGCTATACTTGGGGCTGCGATGCGGATGAACCGGTTAGTCCGGCGAGTTGTGATCACCATCCTCGCCATCGCCGGCACACTGGCGATCGGCACGGTCGGCTTCACCGTCATCGACGATTACCCGCCCTTCGACGCCTTCTACATGACGCTCACCACGATGACCACGGTGGGCTATGGCGAAATCCATCCGCTGTCGCAGGCGGGGCGGGTTTTCAATTCGTTTCTCATCATGTTCGGCGTCACGACGATTCTGATCGCGATTGGCGCCATGACACAGACGATCATCGAAATCGAGTTGGGCGATCGTCTACACCAGCGGCGGAATAAACGCATGATCGACAAGCTCAAGAACCATTTCATCGTGTGCGGATACGGACGGGTGGGGCGCGGCGCGGCGGCCGAACTGCTCCACGCCGGAGTGCCTTTCGTGGTGGTGGACCAGAACCCGGAGCGCACCGAGCGCGCAATGTCGGCAGGCATGCTGGCGGTGGCGGCGGATGCCACTCGCGACGATACGCTGCGCCAGGCTGGCATCGAACACGCGCGGGGCCTGGTGGCGGCGCTGGCGACCGATGCCGACAACCTGTTCGTGTTGCTCTCGGCTAAGGGGTTGAATCCCGGACTGTACGTCGCCGTGCGCGCAGCCGAGGAGGGCGCCGAAGAGAAGATGCGGCGCGCCGGCGCGAACTCCGTGTTCGCCCCCTACGCGCTGACCGGGCACCGCCTGGCGCAAGCTCTGCTGCGGCCGCACGTAGTGCAGTTTCTCGATTTCACCACGAAAGACATCGGGCAGGACATCACGATCGAACAGGTCGTGGTCGCCGCCGACAGCGAAATGGTCTCCAAGACCATTCGCGACATGCAGCTTGGCCGCGACCTGGGCGTGATCGTGATGGCGATCCGCAAGCGCGACGGCCAGATGCTGTTCAATCCGCCGGCCGATACAGCCATTCACGGCGGAGACTTCCTGATTGTGATGGGCGGCCAGGAAAGCCTGCGGACGCTGGAAACGCTGCTGGCCGGACATACACTGCCACGCACAACTTAGGCGGGCTGGCGGCGCTGGGATTCAGTTAGATGGCGGCGGTGAAAGAAGAAAAACCGAGACGACTCCCGACTATGCAGGCCTGGAGTTCTGCGCCACGAGCACGGGGCGTACAATTTTAGTTATGGGGAAGCTGCGGGCGCTTTTCGAGTCGATGGCTTACGCCGGTCTGAAGCCGCAGCGGCCGGGTGTCGCACCAGTCAAGCCGAAGAGCTTATGGCGGCAACGCCTTGATCGGCTCATCAACGGTCCGGCGAACACGGATCCGCTCTATCTGAGCAATCGCACGATCTGGCAGAGGGTGCGCGCCTCGGCGGTGTTCCTGGTGCCAGCCGTGCTGGTGGTGGGCGCGCTAGTGCTCGCTTGGAGCGGCGTGTTCCAGGGTAAGGACGCGCCCAAATTGAAAGAGCTGACGGCGGCGGAAAGAGCCGCGCGCGTCCTCCCCAACTTCAACACGAAGATCCAGCTACCCAGCAACCACGACCTGGACGTGCAGGACGCTCACGTGGAGCACGGTTCGCCAACCCACGTCGCGGGGCTGGTGAAGAACAATACCGACCACGCAATTGCGTCAGCCGAGATGGCTTTCGATCTCCTCGACAATCGCGGATCCCGTCTCGGCGCGGTGAGCACACATGTGGAGAAACTGTCTCCGCACAGCACTACGCCGTTCCGGTTTACCGTGGCGCAGGACACCGCGGAACACGTCCTGGTGCGGGACTATCAGGTTCATTAAGTCTGCATTCCGAAGTTGGGCGCCTTCACTCGAACCGCTGGCGGAAGTCGTCAAACTCGCGGCGCAGGGTGGCGAATTCACGCTCCAGCACGGCGATGCGGTCGGCGAGGGGAGGGTGTGCGGCGGGAGCGGAGGCAAGCTGGGTCTCTTCAACGCCCGCTTCGGGCTGGCCCGCCAGCAGATGCGCCCAACGCGGCTCGCGCGATCCGGCGTAACGGTTCAGGCGGACTACGAAGCCGAGTTCCGACAGATGCTGCAACGTGGTTTCCACGGCTGGCAAGTCGTCGAATTGATACAGGCGATCGGAGCGGCTGCGCAGTTCCCCCACGGTTTGCGGGCCGCGCAGGAGGAGCAGACACAAGAGCGCAGCTTCGCGGCGGCCGAGGTTGAATTGCTCGGTGAAACGCTGGGAGTGTTTGGGCACGCGGACATCGCGGCCGGTGAGCCGCGTGGCGAGGCTCTTGGCGCGCAAGTCCTCGAGTGCGACTTCAACGGTGGACTCGTCGTAGGCCACCACGGGATCGCGATTCGATTTCTGGTTGCAGGCGTTGACCAGCGCGTTGAGCGAGAGCGGGTAATACTCGGGCGTCGCGATTTCC
>CAZFOP010000031.1:0-16191 GCA_964520085.1 uncultured Solibacteraceae bacterium
CGACGAACTCGGCCGGCTCGCGGTAGGTGTTCCACGTCAGCCATTCGGCCACGCGATTGGGTCCAGCGTTATACGCGGCCAGCGTCTGCTCGAGGTTGCCGCCCTGCTGATCCATCAGCGAGCGCAGAATGGCCGTGCCGATTCGCAGATTCGCCGCCGGTTGTACGAGGACGCCCGGCGTCACGCGCCCCACGCCGGCGATCCGCGCGTACTGGTGCCCCGTGCCCGGCAGCACCTGGGTGAGCCCGTAAGCGTGTGAGTGCGAGACGGCTGCGGGATTGAATTCCGATTCCTGCCGCACTAGGCCGGCCACCAGAAATGGGTCCAGGCCGCGCCGCCGCGCATCCGCCGTCAGCTCGGCGCGATAGGGCATGGGAAACAGCAGCTCCCAAAAACGGCGCGGCGCTTCGGTCAAGCGCAGGTTCAAATAGTCCGGCGCCATGGCCTTCATCATGTGCATGCCCTGATAGGGCGCCTCGGCCGCGGCCGCTCCTTCCATGGCCAGCAGCGCCGCCTGCCCATCCGTGTGCGCCCCGAAGCGTAACTCCGCGTCGGCCAGGTCCGTCAGGCCGGCGCTGCGCAACAGGCGCGATCGGGCGATGCGCAATTCGGTCGCCGCGGTTGCACGCGCGGGCACCGCCTCGCCTTTGGGCAATCTCAGCCCCGCGAGGAATTCGGCCGTCTTGGCCGAGCCGCTCGCGTTCCTCACTTCGGCCCGCCGCAGCCGCTCGCGCGCCTGCTCCGCGTAATAGTAGCCCTCCATCGCAGTCATCACGCGCTCGAAGTACAAACGCGCGGCTGCGAAATCGTTCCGCTCCTCCGCCAGCCTGCCCAGGAAATACAGCGACGCTGCGGCCGACCCGCTACCCGGATAGTCCAGCAACTGCTCCCGCAGCAGATTCTCGGCATCGCCCTGCCGCTCGAAATATGCGCGGAAGGCGACCTTCCAATGCCAACTCGCCGCCTGCGGGTCGTCGGGAAAGTTCTGGTATGCGGCCCGATAAAGCGGCAGGTAGATCTGCGGCTGGTTCTGCACCCAGAGGCGACTGGCGACCGCCAGCAGCGCCTTCAGCCGCCAGCGCGATTTTGGATACTGCGTGCCCAGCCGGTCCAGCGCCGCGCTCGCCTGCGTGTCGTCTCCCGCGCGATGGGCGCACTCTTCCCCGTAGTAAATGCGTTCTGCGTCGGCCTCGCCCGACTCCAGTCTCATCCCGCCCAGATCGCTGCAAGCGGGATCGAGGCGCCCGTCCAGAATGTCGGTTGCGGCTGCCCTCACCAGTGCCTGCTCGCGATCAATCCCGCTCAACCGCTCAGCCGCGGACAGATACTCGGCGCGGGCTTGCTCGAATTGCTGCGCCTGGAGCAAGCGGTCGGCGCGGCGCAATGTCTGCTGCGGAAGCGGTTGCGGGAACGCAGCGCCCATTTTCTCCTGGAGGTTGCGCAACGCGTCCGCAGCCCGGCTGGCGGCGTCGCCGGTGACGAACTGCGCGTTCACCCGCTGCAGGAAATCCGCCGCGCTGGCCAGGTCGCCGGCCGCGATGTAGCAATCGGCGAGTGCGAGCCCGCCCTCAGGCTGCGGCAAATCGCCATAGTGATCGCGCAGCAGCTTCACCGAGCCCGTCGCATCCGCCGCCTGCCGCGCACGCGCTTCCACAACCCACGCCCGCCCAGCCACAGGCGACGCTGGTTGCCGGTGCGCTGGCTCCAGATCGCGCACCAGTCCATCGAGGTCGCCGGCTTCCACGCGTGCCGCGCCCAGGTAGTATGCGACGTAATCCGATATGCGTGCCAGTTTGGGACGCGCCTTGCGCAGGCTGGCGGCCGCCGCCGCGTAGTCCTCCTGCTCGTATTCGACTACGCCCAGGGCCAGTTGCGCCAGCGGCGCATCCTGCGGATGCAACGCCGCCCACCGTTCCACCGCCGCGCGCCGGGCTGGCGTCGGGCCAGCGCGGTACGCGCGGGCGAGCGCGGCTAGAGTGGGAGTGGTCCCGGCCGCTGCCTTGGGGCGGCCCGTGCTTGCGGTTGGGCTAGCCGCCGCTTGCCCAACCGCACTACAGCAGAGGACCAGGGTAATCTTTGCCAAGCAGTTCCGCATCGTCGTTGGCGAGCGTGTGCACCATCTCCAGGTGAAGGTAATCGAGCATGCCGGGGCACGCGGCGAAAAACTCGTTGCGAAAGCTTTCCCGCGCTTCGTCGATCTGCGACTTCATTTCGTCGTACAGATCGCCCCGCGCGCGGCCCGCTCTCACCACGGTGCCGTCGCGCAGCCGCCACTGTGCTACCCGAACGCGGGCGAATCGCTGCGCGCGCAAGTGGGCTTGCTTCTCGTCGGCGGGCAGGCTATCCCAGCTTCTTTCCGCCGGCGCGACGTTCACCAGATCAGCCGCGGCTGCGGCTGCCGCTTCGGCTGCGGCTGCGGCCGCGGTTCGAACCACGCGTTCCCATTCCTCGGCCGTCAATTGCGCTAGAAGCTCCACCGCCGGCGCCGCCACCTCCCCCCACGCACACACCAGCGCCGGCACCCCGTAGTGGCTCGTCACCGGGAAAACCGCCACCCGGTCGTCCCCGGTGGATGCCGCCAGGCCAGCCAGCGCTTCCCCAACCTCGCTGCTCTCCGTCGCCGCGATCACCGGTTCCCGGCTCTCGATTGCCGCCCGCAGCGCCGGAGCGGCATCGAGCGCCGTCCGCGTGCCCACCGCCGTACGCCCATCTCCGCTCGGCCGCACGCTTTCCAGTTTCGCCGTCCCGCCGTCGATCGACAACACCGCCGCGCCGCCCGCGAATTGTGCCGTAGCATCGGCTAGCGTGTCCGCCAATTCGGCCGGATTGCCGGCCTGACACAGTCGCCGCAACGCCTGGTTGAGCTGATTCGCGCACTCCTGGCGTGCGTTCTTGGTGGCCTCTCGCGCCGCCCGCTCGACCTCGTCGATCAGCAGCGTAAGCCGTTCCGCCAGCATGGCGCGCAGAAAAGACGAATTCTCCGGAAGCCCCATCGCTGTTGGTCATTGTAGCGTAGCCGGGAGCCCGCGGTTGTGTTTTGTCTACCTGCGCCGCAGGGGAGCTCGTAATACCTTACTGCCAAGGCCGTCTTAATGGGGAAGGGCGATAATACGAATACTATGTCTGCCGCCGCATTCATCCGCCGTCCCGCCGTCGTGCTGATTCTTGGGTTGTGCCTCATCGGCCTTGGAATCAGCGTGCTGAGCCGCTTAGTTTCGGGGCCACCCGCCGAGCCCAAGCGCGCGGCGCTGCCCCACCAAGCCGGTGCCGAAACTGCGCCCGCGTTCTCTCCCGATGGCCAGCGCCTGGCCTTCAGCGCGCGCGAGGCCGCCCGCACGGGTGCCTACCACATTTACGTACGAACCCTGGCCGGTGGCGCCGCGGCGCAGTTGACTTCCGGTCAGGCCAGCGATTTCGGACCAGCCTGGTCCCCGGATGGCGCCAGCATCGCATTTCTCCGCGTGGACGCGAATCGCGCCAGCTACATGGTGCTCCCCGCCGCTGGCGGCGAGCCTCGCCGGGTGGCCGATTTCCCGCTTCCCGATCCCCAAACCGGCGCTTGTTGGACACCGAACGGCGACGTCGATACCCAGGGCGAGTGCGGCGCGTCACCCGGTCCGCAACCCTCCGTTTGCTGGACGCGCGACGGCCAGTCGCTCTATGTCGTGCAATGGGCCGAAGCCCAGCCGCCCTTTATCGCTGCCGTCCCGGCCGCCGGTGGCGCGCCGCGCCGCGTCACCCAGCCTCCCACCGGCTCGCATGGCGATAGCTCACCCGCCATTTCGCCCGACGGTGCTACGCTCGCCTTCGTCCGCCAGTCCTCCGATAAGGCCGAGCACAATAGCGATGGTGACGGTAGCGGTGGCAGCGACGTTTTCCTGTCCGATTTGTCGGGTGCCAATCCACGGCGTCTGACGTTCGACAACGCCTCGATTCACGGCATCGCCTGGTCGGCCGATGGCCGGGAATTGATCTATTCGGCCCGCCGCCTCGATCAGGAGAAGCTCTGGCGCATCGCCGCCTACGGCGGTACACCGCGCAACGTTCTGGCCGGCGGCGAACATCCGGCCTTCCCCGCCGTCGCGCCCGCCGGGCATCGCCTGGCGTTCACCGAAAGGCCGGAGCTGGATTGGATCTGGCGCATTGACCTCACCGCGCCGGATCCTGCCTCGACCGCCCGCCTCCTGTTCCGCTCCACCGGCCGCGAATACTGGCCGAGCTGGTCTCCGGATGGGAAGCAGATGGCCGACATCTCCACCGCCAACGGGAATCCGGAAGTCTGGGTGGCCGACGCCGACGGCAATCACCGGACTCCGATCATCCACCTGAAGGCTCAGTGGGCTCAACAACCGCGCTGGTCGCCCGACGGCCGCAGTATCCTGTTCGTGGTCCGCGTCTATGGCACCATGGACGTGGATCGAGTTGCCAGCGATGGGCGCAACCCGCCCGTGCGCATCCCGCTGCCGGGAGACAGCCATCAAGCCTCCTGGTCGCACGATGGACACTGGATATATTTTCAATCCATGGGTCAGTTGTGGAAGGCGCGCGCCGATGGCCAGCAGCGGCATAAGCTCACCAATAACTGGGGCGACGGCGAGCCAGAAGAATCGGCCGACGGCCAGTACGTGTTCTTCCGCCGGGAAGGGTCGATCTGGCGTGTGCCCGCTGGCGGCGGCACGGAAGAAAAGGTGATCGCTCCCGAACGCGATGCTCGTTGGAGCGCCTATCAGCCCACAACCGGCGGGCTCTATTATCTGGAACGCGACCGCGAGGAGCGCACCATCGCCCTCCGGTTTTACGGTTTTGCGAACGAGAAGAGCAGGGAACTGGTTCGCCTTCCCGTTGCGGACCCTTCCTCTACTCCCACTTTCAGCGTCTCTCCCGACGGCCGCTACTTGCTGTATCCAACAGTGGACCGCGCTCAAACGTTTCTGGTGTTGACCGAGAACTTCCGCTGACTCACTGCCGGTCGCGGCTGGTGAACGACCGGTCCATAACGGTCGCGGCTCTGAACGCTTTGGGAGCGGTCGGATCGGTAATCACTGATTGAGACCTCACTCCGGTAGTCTCACCCCGATGCTTTCCAGGAACCGTTCGTCGAAACCGGCTGGCACTTGCGGCTGCGGCTGCGGGCACTCGCGCCAGCAATCGGCGAGCGACTTGCTCGCGTACACCACCTTCCGGCATTCCTCGCACCACCAATGGATGACCAACTCGCGCTCGTCGGTCACTCCAACTTCTTCGATCCGGGCTGGTGCGGCCCCACATCCGCACCGCAGTGAGAAATGTCGATAGCTCATAGTGGCAACATCTACAACTTACTTATCGCACTGAGGCGCGGTTGCGATACAGTCCCAATTCCGGACTTTTGTACTACGCGCGTACCGAAACACACAGGACAAACTCCCTCATCCTACCGGAGCACGCACAGGTGGCGAGGCCCCAATGTGCTGCCTCACACATCTGGGGCAATTGCCCGCCGAGTAGACATCACCACAGAGCCATCTCTAGTTAGCTCGTGCGCGGGAGCGAAACGTCGACGCCGATACGGCCTCCGCGCAGAGCTTGCGCGAGGTAACCAGCACCGCTGCGACGAGCTGATTGCTGCGGAGCACGAATCCCGTCATCCTTAAGTCCAGCGGCGTGCGGCCGGCGGCTGTCGCTGGCCATTGCGCCACCACCTCGATATGCGAACCCTGCGGCAGCGCCTCGCTGCACAGAAAGCCGACACCGGCCTCGCTAATGTCGCACGTAGTTCCTATCCCGCTCAGCGGCACCGCGTTTCGCGGCGTCACCCGGTAGCGCATCGGCAGCGCCAGTGGATAACGCTTGTGTTCCCGGCGTTCCTGCCCGGGGAAACGATCCATGTCAACTCTCCAACGTTTCATCCCTCTGTAACCCGGTTCGTCAGGACCTAGCTTTACCTCAGATTGAGATGCACGCGACGGCGGAACGATTCGCTAATTCCTCTTCCAAACTGTTTCGCTGCTGGAGTAGTTAAAACAAAGGCTCCCGCGTTTCATCTGCCGCGCAGAGTTTACACTGGAACCCCAGCTATTGCCGCCTGCGTGACCCAAATCCCGAAGACGAGACAGCGGGAGAGTTGAGTCCTGCTCCCGGAGGTGGTCCTCTGGACGAAAGCGGCAGGAGGACGAATGCCGAGGAAGGGTCATACCAGTGCTGGCGTTCGATCCATTGCCGGCCGTACTTTCCTCCGCTGAACGCTTCGAGCGCAGCCGGAAGCTGCTGGAATCGACCGTCGTCGCGCTGGATCGGTGCATGGCGTCGCGCACCGAGGACCGTTTGCAGGAGTTCGCCGTTCCGCTGGCCGATCGCGCGCGGAAAGAGCTTGCATCGCGCCGCAGGCCGCAGTCATACGCCGCCGCCGCCAACTACATCGCGCTGGCCCGCCAATTGTGGGACGCGCGCCTAAACTCCTGCAAATCTCCGGTCGCCGCACTGGACAAAGTGATGGCGCACCTGTCGCAGTAGGCAATGCGCGAAGACCGTGGTAGGACAGTCGATCGGTTTTCGTCGACTGTCTTCCGCGCGTCGATGGCGGGTCACAAGAACCATGGCCTGCCCCACCTCATCGGCGAAGATCCGCGCGGGGGCTGCTTCGTTCCCCGCATGATAGATTGAAAGCATGTCCGCCGCTCTGCGCGCACTTTCGATCCTGGCTGGTGCCGCGGCGCTGTGGGCGCAAACGCAACCCGCGCAGCAGATGGTGCGGCAGCCTTCGCCGCAGCCGGCACAACAATCCGCGCCGCAGCCGGCGCCACAATCCGTTCCGCAGCCGGCGGGGCTGCTCAACCCCTGGGAGATTGCCCCGGTGCTGGAAGAAATCTCCGCTCATGGAGCGCGCATGGCGGAGGCGCTCGGCCGCATCGATGTGCGGCCCTGGATTGAGCGTGGAGCTTCGGAGACTTACCTCGAACAATGGCAGTCGGCCACCGTGCAGGCCAAGGCCCTGGCCGACACCGCCGGTGCGCTCTCCCACAATCCGGAAAGATTAGCCGCCGGCCTAGACGTGTTGTTCCGCATTCAGGCTTTGGAAACCATGTCCGGTTCGCTCGAACGGGCCATGCGCAAGTACCAGACGCCGGCCGGTGCCGCGGCGCTGGCCGCTCTGTCGGCCGAGAACGGCGCCAACCGCTCGCGCCTGGAGCGGTACCTGGTCGACTTAGCCGCCGATCTCGAGCAACGAGTGAAAGTGATGGATAGCGAGGCGCAACGTTGCCGCGGGGTGTTAGTCGCGCCCAGCCAGCCATCCAGGAAAAGATAGCCATACTATGCCATTCCAGTGCAGTATCTGCGATGAACCCTCCACGCGAATTTGTGTGCGATGCACTAAAGACGCGTGCGAAAACCACCTCTGCGAAAAGTGCCTCAAGTGCAGCGATTGCTGCGAATGCGAAGTGGCGCTCGACGCAGCCCCCCGCATCGCCTCCGTCGTCCACACGTACCCCGCGCCCGAAGCGGAAGACGCTCCACTGCCCGATCTAACAGCATTCGAAGCGCCGCCACCCACTCCGCCCGTTCCCGAAGCCGACTAGCCGCACGCGCTCGTGAGGCCCGGACGAGTGACGCCCAAATGCAGAAATGGCGCAAGCCGCAGCGATTCGACGCGGATGACAACACCAGAATCAGATCGGCGTTCATCCGTGGCCGGAAATGAACTTGGTATTCTATTTGGCCGCTTCGGCTTGCAATTGCTTGCGGATGCGCGAGGGAACCGTGGCTGGGGTTGCCGCGGGCAGTAGCGCGATGCCTTCCTTGGCCGCTGCACGCGCTTTTTCCGGCTGTCCGGCAGCGCGGTAGGCGAGCGCCAGAGTTCGCAGGAAAGCCGGCTCCTTGTGATGACTCATCTCCACTGCGCGCTCGGCGCAGTTCACGGCTAACTTGGGATCGCGAAGCTGCACCGGCATGACAATCGTCAGACCCCTGGCGATCCAGTCCATATCGGAGGCCTTGGCACTCGGCAGTCTTCCCGCTGCCTTCAAGATGGCAAGCCCTCTGGTCGCCAGTTCCAATGTTCCCGGCGCCTCGTGGAGCGCCTGCTGTTGTAGGCTGATTCGAATCAGGAGCAGACCCAGCGCGGATTGCCACTCAGCATTGTCTGGTTCAATCCGGATAAGACGTTCGTTGAGTGGCCGCGCTTCCGACAAGCTTTTCACGGCACTCGCGGCATCCGCGGCTCGATTTGCCGGTTCGTTCGTGAAGACCCCATCCGCGCGATCTTCAAAACACTCCGCTTCATTTTGCAAGGTTGCCATCAAGTCGACCGTGGCGTGTTCGTCGTTGGGATCCGCGGCGAGAAAAGGAAGGTCGATGGCCTTCGTCTGTTCCAGGTAATACAATGCCTCCTTATACCTTCCGACCTCTTTTAACGCCTCTCCGAGGTTGCGAAGAAAAAAAGCCAGCGTGCGCTGGATCAGGAAGGCTTTCCGGGTCTCCGCGGAGATGGCATCCAATCCGTCAATCGCTTTGTGGTACTCCGGCAAGGCTGCGCCGGGATCGGTACCGGCCATTTCGTTGGCGATTTTGGCGTGAGCCAACGCCAGCCCCGACAGCGCGCGGGTAGCGGTGGGATCCAGCCGGACAATGCGTCCGTTGATGTCGAGCGATTTCCGGTATGCCGCTAGTCCCGCCACCGGATCGCCCAAGCTCGTCTCCCCGCTGAATCCCAGCTCGTCGCCCAAGTCTCCATAGGCGGCAGCCGCATCGATCAAGGCAGCAGCCGGCGCGCCGGGCCGGGAAGCCAGTTCGTCGAACATGGCTGTGGCCGATCGCATCGCAACCACGGCTTCCGCGGTTCTGCCGATACCGAAAAGCACTTCGCTCCGCGATTGCAGCGCCAATGCCTGGGCATGCGCCGAAGCCGCATTCCCAGGCTGTTGCCGAACCAGGGCCGCGGCGATGGCGACGGCCTTGTCCAGGCTAGTCAACGCGCCTTGTGTATCGCCGATGTTCTGACGGTACGGATTTCCTTGCACGTTGCCCAATCGGGTGTAGGCATTCGCCAGGTCCAACTCCAGTTGCGGATCGCCGGAGGAATCCTTGGCCGCACGGCCCAGATGATCGAGAACCACGCTTACCAGCAACTTCTGCGCTGCGGTCGAGCCTGGTATCTTCTGAATGGCTCCGTTGATTTCCGAAAGCAGACTGTTGCTAAGTTTGCGCAGGTCATCCACGCGGGCCTCCGCCTTGCGGCGCTCGACGTTCGCAATCCGCGCCTGCCAGAGCACGCCGCCGATCCCCGCCAATAGCGTCGCCGCCAGCAACGCCGAGGCGGCCAGCGCCACCTTGTTGCGCCGCGCGAATTTGCCGGCGTAATAGCGGAAACTGCCCTGATGCGCCGCCACCGGTCGGCCGTCAAGATACGCTTCGAGATCGCCAATCAGTTGGTCCACGCTGGCGTAGCGCGCTGCCGGCTCCTTGCGCAGAGCTTTCAAAACGATCGCGTCGATATCGGAATCGAGCGCGCCGGGCGCCGCTTTTTCGCTCGGTCGCGGCGGTTGCTGTTCGCAAATCACGCGCACCAGCTCGCCGGTCGAGAACTCCTGCAACTCATACGGCATCTCGCCGGTTACGAGAAGAAACAGCAGCACACCCAGCGAGTAAACGTCGGATGCGGTGGAGATCGGTTGTCCCAACACTTGCTCCGGACTGGCATATTGCGGCGTATAGGAATAGAATCCCTGCCGCGTGAATTCGCTGTCCGCCGCGCCCTCCACCGGAGTCAGCAGCTTGGCCGTGCCGAAGTCGAGCAGCTTCGGTGTGCCGTCTTCCAGCACCAGGATATTGTCCGGTTTCAAATCCCTGTGGACCACCAGATTCTGGTGCGCGAAACGAACCGCCGTACAAACGGATTGGAAGAGTTCGATGCGCTGGCGAATGGTGAGCGAGTGTTGCTCGCAATAGCGCTGAATCGGCAAGCCGTCTGCATACTCCATCGCCAGATACAGCTCGCCATCGTCGCTGACACCGCCATCCAGCAACCGAGCGATGCACGGATGGCTGAGCCCGGCCAGGATCTGCCGCTCCTGCCGGAATCGCTCGCGAAACAGGCTGCCCACCAGCGGCAGGTCGATCAGCTTGATAGCCACCTGCTGATCGAATTGCCCGTCCGCCCTGCGCGCCAGGTAGACCGCCCCCATGCCGCCGCGCCCCAGCAGCCTTACCAGTTCGTACGGCCCGATTCGCCGGCCGATGTGTGTGTCCCCGGCTTCGACTTCCGTCGGCTCCGAAGGTACGAACGATGCGGTGGCTTGTTCCGCCTCGTCCGCCGCGCGGAGCAGGGAACTCGCCTCCTGCAGCAGTTCGCTATCTCCCGCGCAGAGTGCTGCGAGTCGCGCGGCCCTCTCTTCGGCGGGAGCCTCGATCACTTCGTCGAATATGGCTTGCAGGCGTTGCCAGCGTTCCAGACTTGTTCTTTCCGAGGACAATCCGCTGCTCCCGATCGCAAACGCTTCCTTAGATTCTGCGTAAACTGCCGGCGGAATGGCTCAGGCATTCGCCCGTGATGCGCCGGTAAAGCCAACCCTTCACGAACTTCGCTTCGCGGTTCACCGTGGCGATCGAGATCTGCAAAATCTCGCTGGTCTCCTCCGCCGTGCATCCAAGGAAGAACCGGAGTTCAACCAGTTGGACTTTCCGCGGGTCGATTGCTTCCAACTCGTCCAAGGCGCGGTTGAGTTCCATCATCGACTCGTCGCCGATCTGAACCCACGGAATCTGGTCGTTCAAAGGGACATGTTCGCCGCCGCCGCCCCGCCTCTGCGCGCCCCCGCTACGCGCGTAATCCATCAGAATCCTGCGCATCACTTTCGCCGCGAAGGTGTAAAAGTGAGCGCGATCGGTACATTCCGCTTTCTTCTGGCCGACCAGCCGTAGGTAGACTTCGTGGACCAAGGCCGTCGCCTGCAGCACGCCGGGGTTTCTCTCTCGGCGGATGTAGGCCACCGCAATCTGGCGCAGGCGGGGATACACGAGCGGCATCAGCCGATCGAAGGCAGCCGGTTCGCCCCGCTTCCATTCGAGCAGCAGCCGTGTGATCTCGCCTGGAGAGGGATTCAATCGCCGTTCCGTCCTGTTGGTGATATGGCCATAAGTTTAGCATTCTCAGTCGCAGGAATCGGGTATTCACCCTCCGTACTCCAAAATACAATTATTTATATTTTTGTGAGCCATTCCGCGCCCATTCTGCGCAGACTCTTATGGACGCCCGTGAAACTCTGGGCAAGTTAGAAAATGACCATCGTGCGCGGCTACTAGTTTCATTGCTTACTGAGGATAAAGATGAAACACCTTGATAGAATCGCCAATATTTTCGTGATTGTCGGCATCGCCGTCTTTCTGGTGCTGGTTGTTCACAACCGGCTCTGGCGGTCCAATGCGCCGCCTGCGTCTCAAGCCGCCAAGGCGCAGGCTCTCAAGGGCAAGACGATTCGCGTCTCCGGCATCGAGTTTCCGCGCTCCCGAGCCTCAGTGCTTCTGGTGATATCGAAAGCCTGCCATTTCTGCGAGGAAAGCCTGCCCTTCTATCGCGCACTGGCAGCCGAAACAGCGGGCAAGGTCGATCTGCTTGCCGTATTGCCCCAGCCCCGGCCCGAAGCCGAGGCGTATCTCGAGGCGGCTGGCGTGTCGGCAACTCAAGTTGCCTCGGCGGCGCCCGCCGAACTTGGTATTACGGGTACCCCTACCCTTGTTCTGCTGGATCGCAGTGGCAAGGTGCAGGAAGTCTGGCTAGGCTTTCTGGATGGGGCCCGGCAGGCGCAAGTGCGAACCCGGCTTGCGCGGTTGTAAGTGGTCAAAACGAAGGACAAGGAGAGAGATACAAAATGAGTTCCAAACTGTTTTCCGTATTAAAGATTGTCGCTATTGCCATGTTGTTAACTTGGGCAGTCAGCTCTCCCACTCAGGCGGTTGCGGGTCCGCAATGCAATTCTGGATGCGAGCAGGGCTGCGTGTGGAACGTCCAAATGTGCGCTGAGGACTGTTACGGTGGCGTCGCGATGGGCGACTACGGCCCGGCGGAGTGCCTGGACATGTGCAATTCCGATTTCATGGGTTGCCTGGCAAGCTGCGGCTGCCTCAACTAGTACTCCAGCCTCCGGCTACAACCGGGCGAAGGCCTGGAGCGAATCAAGCGCTCGCGGGCCTTCGCTCACAAGACAATCCGGGAACTGGTCGCCGCACTCTGCCGGTCGGCGTGCGTCGGATGTCGCGTGTTGGCAGGAACAGTTTCAGATCTTGCGGGAAGCGCGCAGCAGCGCCGCGTTCAGCGTGTCCAACTGAAGCAGAATCCGCTGCTCATCGCCGGAACCGATCACCGGCAAGTGCGCTTGCACGGTTTCCCCCGCCGGATTCAGCAGCCACAGCCACCCCGCCACGCACACCAGCGATGCGGCGCTGAGAAACAGGTTGACCTCCGTCGACAGCTTTTTTCCCCAAAGTGCGTGCAACAGTAACCCCAGCGTGGCGGTTAGAAAGTATAAAGAAAAGATCGCTGCATGTGCCACCACGTTGCGGCTCAGTGCGATGGGAAATCGGCTTAGGAACGCGAGGAGCAGCAGGATGAACACCACCAGGCTGAAATCGATGCCCCGCTCCAGGGCGTACTCATAGCCCAACACCCTGGAGAGTTGCGGCATGGCTGGGGTGAAGTGCGGCAGCAGCGCCAACCCTGAAATCGTCACCGATCCGGCAGTGGCCGCGTACATCGCCCAACGGCCCAGTGTTTCCAAACCGTGGTATTTCGCCAGAATGAGCCGGTACAGTTCCGCCACCACCAACACGTAGAAGACGACGCACACCAGCGACGTGATCAGCCACAACCAGAAATAAACGGGCGCCCCGGTGCTCACCAGCAAGGGCCAAATCGAGTTCGGCACTCGGAATACGAAATAGGCGAAGAAGACACGGTATTTCCGCCACAGCCCATTGCGATAGAGCTTGGCGGCCACCAGCGCCGACCCGATTAGCAGCAATATCTCGACGGATCGCTGGATCGCTGCGGTCGGCATCTGTCCCGGGTCTCAACGCGATTCTATCATTCAGACAGAGCCGCCATCGAGCCGGTCCAACTTCCCTGCGGTGCTACTTCACCCACGGGCAGGGGCTGCAAGTTGGGAGGGGATTGTCTGCCTTGTTGGTCGTTCTTGCAGCGGCGATGAACGACAGGACGAAAACTGCGAGCAGGGCGGCTTTTTTCATGGGAGTGGGTCCTTTCTTAGTACTGAAACTAGTACTATACTAGACGGAACTATACCCATAAGGCCAAGTTTATTGGGGATTTCCGCCGGTGGAACACTTTGGTGGACCTTGGAAATCCTGTAGGAAATAAGTATCGGCAAGAGTGTATCGATGTATGTATTTGGGGTATCGGCGAAGCAGGAGGCATCCCAGGCGCCGGGTGCTGTGCTCTATCACAGCCCTGAAGGCTGCGATGGAGCGGCCGGCTGCCGCGACGCCCGGCGCTTCCTGGGCTGCAGCAGCATTGCCACGCCAATCACCCGCCCAATCACGTCCACCTCTCGCGGATATTCGAAAACCAGCGCCGGCTGTTGCGAAGCGGGATGCGGCTGCACGATTAGCCGATGGCCGGCCAGCGTGCACCACCCGCAGAGGTAGCCCTCGCGGGACTCCAGAAAGTAAATCGGACGTTCCTGTTCGTCGCTCCAACCTGCGCTCTGGATCTTGCCGTGCCGGTCGTCGATCGCCACTACCGAACCCGGGTGCAGGATCGGATACATGGACCAGTCGTCCCAGCCGATCAGCCCATAGCGGAATTCCCGCACGTCCAGGCCGTTCAGGAAGCTGAGCGGCATTTTTCCGAAACGCCGGACAAACTGACTGAGGAATGTGGTCCGATTCCAATCCACCGCGGCGTCCACAGGCTCGGGAGCCAGCAAATGGGATCCCACGCCGAGAGCCGCCAGGTGGGTCCGCCTCAGCTTGATGTGCAAGGCCTCGCCAGCCAGCTCGGCGGCTGGTACGCCATACCAGCCCAGCACGTCCTCCAGGTTCAACCGGTAGATGGCGCATAGCGTGTACAGACGGAAGATGCTGGGCACGGTGCCCTTGTTTTCGATGTCGGCCAACCGGCTTAAAGCGATCGAAAACTCCCGGTTGTCTTGTCGCTGGGCAATTTCATGGCTGGCTTCGACCACTTCGCGATACGTCAGCCGCAGCCGTTCGCGCACGCGCTTCAACCGTTCTCCGCCACGCTCCATGTTATGATCCGGACTGGGCGCTCGCCGTGTGCCCCGTCCGGAATTATACCGTGGCGGGCTAGCCACGACAATTCAGTATTTGGATAATTTGTTCTGAATTTGGAACAAACCGCCGCCCAGAGCGACTGTGAAAATCGTCATCGGCATTTCCGGCGCCAGCGGTTCCCTCTATGGAGTTCGGCTGTTGGAGCGCTTGCGTGCGGCCGAAGACGTGGAGTTGCACCTGGTCTGGACCCGGTCGGGGGAAAAGACCCTGTTCCTCGAGACCGGTAAGCATATAGCGGAAATCCGAACGCTGTCGGATTATTCCCACTCACCAGAAGATATATCGGCCCGGCTGGCGAGCGGTTCCTATCCCATCGATGCCATGGTGGTTGCCCCTTGTTCCATCCACACCATGTCCTCCATCGCGCACGGTATCACCTCCAATCTCCTGACCCGGGCCGCCGACGTGACCTTGAAGGAGCGGCGAAAACTGATTCTGATGGTGCGCGAGACGCCGTTCCATCTCGGTCACTTGCGCAGTATGACGGCGCTGGCGGAGATGGGCGCCATCATCGCGCCGCCCATTCCCGGCTTCTATCACCATCCGCAGACTGTGATGGACCTGGTCGATCACAGCCTGGACCGCGTGCTGGATCTGCTCGGGCTTCCCGATGCCGCCATTCGCCGCTGGCAAGGAGCTACGCCATGAAGAAGCCGCTACAGAGGCGCTCGCCCGCCGTGGCTTTCCAGGGCGAACTCGGCGCCTTCAGCCAGCAGGCCGTGCGCCAACTGCTGGGGCCCTCCGCGGCGGTGCTGCCCTGCGTGCGTTTCGAAGACATCTTCAACCACCTAAAGCAAGGAAAGGTGGCCGGCGCGATGGTTCCGATTGAGAACACGCTGGCCGGATCTGTCCACGAGAACTACGACCATCTGCTGCATTTCGAGTTGCCGATCGTGGCCGAGACCAGCGTGCGCATTGTGCACAATCTGATCGCTCCCAAAGGCGTTGGTTTCCGCCAGATCAGACGCGTCTTCTCGCATCCGGTGGCGCTCAACCAGTGTCTGGATTTCTTTCTCGCCAATCCGCAGATCGAGCGGATTCCGTATTACGATACGGCCGGAAGCGCAAAGATGATCGTCGAAGAAGGGCTGACCGACGCTGGCGCGATCGCCTCCGCGGTCGCTGCGGAGATTTACGGGGCGCACATTCTGCGAAAATCCATCGAGAGCGACCGGCAGAATTTCACCCGGTTTTTCCTGCTGCGGACGCCCGCGTATGCCAGGCGGCATCCATTGCGTGCGCCGTCCGGAACGATTTGGAAAACCTCCCTGGTGTTCAGCACCCGCAACATTCCCGGAGCGCTGTTCCGCGCGCTGAGCTCCTTCGCGCTGCGCGACCTCAATTGCACCAAGATCGAATCCCGCCCGCTGCGTGGCAAGCCATACGAGTATCTGTTTTATCTCGACTTTATAGGCCACGTCGATCACCCGCACTCGCAGAACGCGCTCCGTAACTTGGAAGAGATCACCGACTTTTTGCGCGTGCTCGGCTGCTATCCCAAAGGCGCCTGACACCAGCCTTACGCAATTCACAGCCTGAATCAGTACGATTTCGTCGTCCCGCTACCTCGCTCTAGACCTATCAATAAGGGTATGGCGTAATCTGGAGCGGGCGTGCGTCGGGCTCGACCAGCCACGCGCGGCGAGTGGGGTAATACTCGATCAGCTTTCGATTCTCGTCCTCACCCAGGTCGGCTGCCCAGATTACGTCCGCTGCGTCGATATCGGCGGCGTTGTGAATCCACTCGTGAAACAGGTGCTGCGGGCTGTAACGGACAAAGACGAGGTGCTTGCCGGCGAACGACGCCAGTTGGTTGTCGATGCGGATGCGACCCTCGGGATCGCCGTAATTGATGAAGTCGGCGGTATCGAAACGGCCGGCGGCGAGCAGCATGGTTTGATTCCCGCA
>CAZFOP010000032.1:0-16153 GCA_964520085.1 uncultured Solibacteraceae bacterium
CCGTAAGCCAGCGCGCGCGCCACGTCCCAGCCGCCGCCGGGCCCGATAATCAGGGTCTTGCCACCGGGGCGGATCGCATAGGGCAGCGCCGGGCCCTGGTCCATCAGGTCGTGGCGCTGGCCGGCGGTGAGCCGGTCGCAATCGAAGGTGGCGATGTCGGTAGAGGCGTCGGCATCGATCACGATGCTGTAGCGGCCTTGGCTCCTGAGGTCCACCAATCCGATGCGCGAAAACACGTTCCATTTCTGGAAGATCTCATTCGCGATGGTTTGCCCCTTGGCGTGGCGGATGTCAATCACGTGATAGCGCTGATTCAGAATCAGAAACGCGACGAGCGCCAACGCCAGCGCCACCGATCCCACCCGGCCGCGCACCGAACCGGACACGCTGTGCCAGATGGCCGCCGCGACCGCGAATGTAATGGCCGCACCCAGCACCGCACTGACACCGCCGAGGCCGTTGAGCAGCGGGTATAACAACAGGCATCCGGCGGCGGCGCCGATCAGGTCGAAGAAGTAGACGCGGTGGACATGCGCAATGGTCTCGCCGATCGCCAGCGAGACAATAACGCCGGAAAAGAAAAACGGCAGCGCCGTGCTGCAATAGATCAGTTCCAGGTCCCAGACGGTGGGCTCGTTATTCTGCGCCAGCAGAATCACCAGGGCAAGTACCACCAAGAGCCCGTTCAGCATGCTGAGGCGGCCCAGGCTGGTCCACAGCGGCGTCTTCCAACTCGCCACCACGTAAGAGTAAACGCCACCGGCACCGAGGCCGAACAGAGCGATCGAAATCGCCAGGAATCCGAAGTGGTAATAGAACACCACCGAGAAGATGCGGGTCAGCGAAAGCTCGAGCAACAGGGTAGCCAGGGTGGTCAAAGCGACACACAGGTACACCTGAGGCCAGGGGGTGGAAGCGGGTTTCAAAGGGTCCAACCCTTATGGTAACCCGGCGCGGTGCCTTTAGTCGGCTCGCCGCGCCGGGTGAGTGGCGTTATTGCACCAGGATTTCGACCGCGTTGCTGGTGGTCGAATCCGGGAATCTCAACCACACCTCGATCGTGCCTTCGGGGCAGTTGCCGGGAATCGCCGCGTTGATCTGATACAGTCCTGCGAAGTTCGGTGCCAGCCCCGCGTAAGAGGGTGTGGAGGTGAGTTGAACACCGAGCGGCCCTGAAGTCGCACTATGAAATACCACGGTGGGCGTGGACGTAAGCTCCGCCAGGGGCGCCGTGCCAGGGGCGGGCTGGCCGCTCGCCACTGCGGGACTCGTGGGCCCAAGGCCGATCGAATAAATCGTCAGCACGTCGCCTGGCTTAGCCGGCTGGCTGAGAAAGTTCGGGAACGCGATTGTCGGCGGGAAGGGCAGCACATTATAGCCGTTGCCCTGCGAGGCGTCCACGATGGTTCCGTAAGGGGAGTCGAGGACCAAGAGTCGCGGCGAGCGCGACTCTACATTGAGAGAGACCGTGTTCCCAGTTTGGCCGTTGGACTCCACTTGTACCAGTGCCGTTCCTGTTGCCGTATCCACTGGGATCTGGAAATTAATCTGGCCGTAAGAGGAAAAATATAGCGGTGCAGTCTCGCCGTTCACGGTGACCGACGCTCCACCGAGTGTGGTCGCCAGCGGAGGCTGTTGCCCCACCACGGGGGCCACAGTTGAGAGCTGCTGGCCGAACAGCGCCACGATATCGCCTGGCGTCACGGTAAGGCCGCTTTGGCCGAACACGGCGTCATCCACGACGCCTCCGTAGAAAATGGTGGGCGCGCCCGCGGCCACCACTTGAAAGGTCACCGGAACTGTCGTCGGACTGTTGACTGCGTTGGACGCGATGCTCAGCGACCCGGTATAAGTGTTGGGCGAAAGGCCGGTCGGGTCCAGCGTCACGATCACCAGCGATCCCGAGACCGTTGCGCCGATCCCAGAGCCCGACGCGGTCACGCCCGAGATCGCCAGCGTACCCTGGCCGGAATTGCTCATCGAAACGTACTGCGCCATAGCCGGCGAGCCTTGCGCCACTTGCACGTTGGGGAACACCTGGGGGGGAGAGGCCTGCGCGATTGGCTCAGTCGTCACGTTCATCGTCACGGCGATGGTCTTGTTGTCGGGGGCGAAGCTGGAGCCGGACGTGACGATGGAACCGGTGTAGGTGTTGCCGGCCGTGTTCTTAGACGTCGGAGCTATGTTGATGGTGTAAGGATAAGTGGTCTGATAGCTGCCGGCTCCGCTGAGTGTCAGGCTCAGCCAACCGTTGCCATCCTGCGTGGTTACCTTGCTCGTCATGTAACTGGCGGAGTTAAACGGAATCGTGACAGTAGGCGGCGCCGACGCCACGTAAGGCGGCACGTAGACACTTGCGCTCGATGGCACTGTTCCGCCTATGGCCACCGTCACCGTGATGGTTTGCGGAGCGTCCACCGTGTTCGGTGCCGTGACGGTGACGATGCCCGTATACGGCGTCGCGGACGCTGCTAGCGAAGATGTGTTCAGGGCAAAAACCAGCGGGATACAGGATGTAGCGGCGGTGGTCGTCTTGCAGGCGCCGGCCGAGCCGACGTTGGGCGTGAGCCACGTCGCCGACGAGCTGACTGTAAGCGAAAGCGCGCTGGCGTCGCCGGCGTTATACGCTTCCACGGTCTGGTTGATCCCGTTGGCGCCGGGAACGATCGCAATCGGTCCAACGGTTGCGCTCACCAGGCGCAGCATGGGCGTGGCATTGAGAGCGCCGATCCCTCCCATCGCCAAACAAGAGAAAACTACCGAACGAACGAATTTCATCCTCACTGCACTGTACCTTTCTTATGCGCCGCAAGATAGCCGGCTACGCGGATCATTGTGAGCACTTCCGTTTCCACACAGCGCGAACCGGCCAAACAACCCTGGCGCATTCCAAACCTAAGACCCGCAAACGGCCGTTTCCACTACAGCCGCGTCCGATAAAGGTCAAATTAAATTAACGAGGGATCGCCGCGCCGATAGAAATCCTACGCGATGGCCGGCGGAGATTGATGGGGCGCGGAGGGGCGCAACTGTGTTATTTAGACCCACTCCAATGCACCCTTCTTATACGCCCAAATATAGCCAACCACCAGGATGCCCAAGAACACAGCTACTTCCCCTACTCCGAACCAGCCGAGCGATCCATAGCGCACGGCCCACGGGTAAAGGAAGATGGTTTCCACGTCGAAAATGACGAACAGGATGGCGATGATAAAGAAGCGTACCGTGTAACGACCCCGCGAATCCGATGCCGCGCGGATGCCGCACTCGTAAGCTTCCAGTTTGGCCACCGAGGGCGCAGAGGGCCGGAGCAGCTTGGCCGCGCCGATGGCCACCACCGGAAATGCAATTGCCACTGCCAGGAAAATGAGAATCGGAATATAACCGCCCGGCATGGTCTCAATATAACACGCCTTGTGGCGCGGGCCCTCGGATTGCGCTCACGTTACGGCGCGCTGGTCCGTCAGGCACACCCAAATCGTTCGCCGCCGTCTGCGAGAATAATACTGCGGCGTCGGTGTTTGCGCCGCAGCCGATTGTTGGGGGGCTGTGAAGCGACCGGTTGGCGGGCGAAAGTGCCTGTCCCGCATTCGCAGGCCTTCGGCAGCGGGGCGGGACAGACGCTTTCGTCGGTCAAAGGAAAATGATGCAAGAGCCGCGTAACACTTATACCGCGCTACACGAAGAGCGCCGCGCCTCCATCGTTGCTGGCGAGGGGCGCCAGCGCCGGCTTGGTTACGGGCGGCTGGCCGCGGTGGCGGCGGCGGGCGTGGTGGTGTGGCTGGCGCTCTCCGGGCCGCGTATAACAATTCTGTGGACGCTGATTCCGGCGGGCGTATTCGTGGCGCTGCTGGTGGCAGATGCGCGCATCTTCCGGCAGCTCGAAAAGCAACGGCGCGCAGCCCGATTCTTCGAACTCGGCATCGCCCGGCTGGATGGCACTTGGCCAGGTAGCGGCAACACTGGCGATGTTTATCTGGACCTGGCGCATCCCTATGCGCAAGATCTGGACCTGTTCGGCCTAGGCTCGTTGTTCGAGCTTCTTTCCACCGCGCGCACGCACGCCGGCCAACGGACGCTGGCGCGTTGGTTGCTGGAGCCGGCCGATCCGCCCCTGGTGCGCGAGCGGCAAGTAGCGGTAACGGAGCTGCGTCCGCGGCTGGATTTGCGCGAGCGCCTGGCGGTGCTGGCCGAAGATGCACGCAGCGGCGTGGATGCGGATTCGCTCGCCGCATGGGGCGAAGAGCCGCCGCGGTTCGGCGGGCGCGGCCTGCGGCTGGCGCTGTGGGCGTGTACCTTGCTGGGTATCGCCGGCGCGGCGTCCGGCTTCGCGCTGCTGCTGAACTTGACCGGGACGGTCGCGCTGGGCGATGGCTCGCGCCTGTGGCTTCGCGATCTGTTCCTCGGTACGTTGGCCATCAACGGCTGGTTCTATTACAGCCAGCACAAGAGAGCGGCCGAAGTTGTGGCGGCGGTGGATCGGGCAGCGCATGAGTTGGGGCTTGTGTCCGAGGTGCTGGTGCTGATCGAGCGCGAGCGGTTTCAGGCGCCGCTGTTGGTTTCGCTCCACGGCTCGCTCACGGCCGAAGGAGCACCGCCTTCGCGCCGCCTGGCGCAGCTCAAACGCCTGATCGAGTACCTGGATTCGCGCGACAACGTCTTCGTGCGGATGGCGGAGATCTTCATTCTGTGGACGCCGCGCCTGGCGGTGCGTGTGGAAGCATGGCGCCGCGGCTCGGGACCGGCGGTGCGGCGATGGCTGGCGGCGGTGGGCGAGATCGAGGCACTCGCTTCGCTGGCCAGCCACGCCTTCGAGCATCCGCACGACACGTTCCCGGAGTTCATGGACGAAGGCCCACTGATCGAGGCCGTCGAGATCGGCCATCCGCTGATTCCGGAAGCGAAACTGGTGCGCAATTCGGTCACGCTCGGCGGCGAACTGCGGCTGCTGGTGGTCAGCGGATCGAACATGTCGGGTAAGAGCACGCTGCTGCGCACGCTGGGTGTGAACGTAGTGCTGGCGCAAGCGGGCGCGCCGGTGCGCGCCGCGCGGCTACGGCTCTCGCCGCTGGCGGTGGGCGCGTCGATTCGCGTCAACGATTCGCTGCAGGGCGGCGTCTCGCGATTCTACGCCGAAATTCTACGCCTGCGGCGGATACTGGACCAGACCGCCGGCGCGCGCCCGGTGCTGTTCCTGATCGACGAGTTTCTGCACGGCACCAATTCGCATGACCGGCGCATTGGCGCCGAAGCGCTGGTGCGCGGCCTGGTGGAGCGCGGCGCGATGGGTTTGATCACCACGCACGATCTGGCGCTGGCCGGGATCGCCGACGCGCTGGATGGGCGCGCACGCAACGTCCACTTCGAAGACCACATCGAAGACGGCAAAATCCATTTCGACTTTTCGCTGCAGCCGGGGGTAGTGCGCAAGAGCAACGCCATCGAGCTGATGCGCTCGGTGGGGCTGGAAATTTGACGAACCACGACGTGCGCCGCCTGGCCGAAGCGTGCGGCTTCGAACTGGCCGGCGTGGCTCGCGCGGCGCCGGTGGATGGGCGCGGCCAATATTACGCCTGGGTGGATGCCGGATTCGCCGGCGAGATGCGCTATCTCACCAATCGCCGCGCCGCGATGAGGGACGATCCGCGCTCGCTGCTGCCTTCGGCCCGTTCGGTGATTTGCGTGGGCAAACTCTACAACGCTCCGCAGCCGTATTCGACGCAATTCGATGACGCCGAACTGGCCTGGATTTCGCGCTACGCCTGGGGCGAGGACTATCACCTCGTGCTGCGGCGCGGGCTGGGGCAATTGGAAGCGAGGCTCCGCGAGCGTGCCGGCACGCAGTTCGAAGCGAGAATCTGCGTGGACACGGCGCCGCTATTAGAGCGCGAGTATTCGCGCCTGGCCGGCCTGGGCTGGATCGGCAAGAACACTTGCCTGATCAACCAGTCGCGCGGATCGTGGTTCTTCCTGGGCGAACTGCTGGTTTCGCTCGAGATTGAAACCGACGCTCCTCCGGCCGATCGCTGCGGCACTTGCCGCCGCTGCATCGACGCTTGTCCGACCCAGGCCATCATGCCGTTTGGCGGCCACCACGCGGTCGATTCGCGCTTGTGCATTTCTTATTTGACGATCGAGCTGCGTACTGCGATTGCCGAAGACCTACGCGCGGGCAATGGCGGCCACGTCTTCGGCTGCGACATTTGCCAGGACGTGTGCCCGTGGAACTGGCGCGCGCCGGTGACTGGCGATGTGGCGTTTCATCCGCGCCAAGTCGCGCCACCGCTCGAGCGGCTGGCCGCGTTGAGCGAGTCCGAATTCCGCTCCCTATTCGCCGCTACTCCCGTCTCCCGTGCCCGCTACACAGGCTTCCTGCGCAACGTGGCCGTGGCGATAGGCAACCGCGGCCTGGCGCAGTTCCGCCCCGCGCTGGAGAAGCTGGCAGCATACGAAGATCCGACGGTCGCCGAGCATGCTCGCTGGGCGCTGGGAAGACTGGTTGACGGCGGTTGAACGCAGAGGGACGCACTGCGAAGGCTGCCTGTTGCAGGCAAGGGGACTGCTTGTCAGTGGAGACGCGAGCGTAGCTCTGCTTCGTCACGTCATTTTGCGGCAGACTCATGAGACGCGCAAGGGCCTGATTTTTGGCGTTCGCAGTTCATCGCAAAACCTGCCCTTTACGCGACAAACTGCGGTTGCCAACGAGTCGCCGGACCCGCCGCCTCAATCAATGGGGGGCAGCGTATTTCTGACATTCTCGCCATAGTGATGCCATCCTTTTGTTCCCGGCCGCCCTTGGAATCCGGCCTTTGGTCAGCATTATTGTTAAGAGCCCTCGTTGAACGCCAATTTCATACCGCCCCTCAAAAACGGGAACTCCTGGATCACCCAGCCAAACCCGCCAACACGACAGAGTACTTCGCCGAAGTAGAATCCGATGGCATGAGACGTCGAATAGCCAGCGGCTGTCGAGGCCGGTTGACCGTTCTCAAAGAACCAACGCTCGACCGTCTTAAGACTCTCGGCCGAATAGTCGAGATCGGCGGTCAGAGCGTCAACCTTTCGAAGCTCTTGCAGGCCAGTGTCGCGCTGTGCTGTTAGCTCCATTTCGGCTGCACCGGCATCTGCGAATGCGGGCAGCTCCTCGCCGTATTGACCGGCTACAATCAATCCGTACCGCGACACTGTGTGTTGGACCTCGTTAAAAGGCTGGGCACGCCCAGTTATAATTATGTACCGAAATATATTCTTCTTCCCACTCCTGCCCTGTCGCACAAGGGACCCTTTCCGAGACGGAGGTGTGTGCCTGCCAGCACCCGCTTTAAACGTCAGGCCATTGTGTGGGGTTCCAGCAGCACTGCCGGTTGCCGGGCTTTGCGGCACATGGATTCCAGGCCCCGATCGAACGTCACCAGCGTAGCGCTTGTGACCTGGCTGACCGCAAGCAAATAGCAATCGCCAAGCGCTTTCGGCGACGCGAGGCGCGAAACCGAACGGGTTGCTGCACGGAAGGCCACGTCCAGTTCAAACGGCTCCTGCCGGAGTCCGACTCGCGAATCCTCCAGCCACCGGTCGTAAACCTTCCACGCTTCGCCAACGGTTCGCACGTCTTTACCCATCACGGCGGACGTTGTCAGCAATCGCAGCAACCCGAGTTGCGTGAACCGGCAAAAGAAGAAACGATTGTCCTCCTGCCGGCGAAACCACGCCCAGGCGGCGTCGGAGTGCATGTGGTTGGCCCAGCTCAAGGCGAGCCACACGTTCAGATCAGGCAAATAGGACGTCGTACGGATTCTCCCGGTCGGGGCTGCCAGCGGCGGGCTTACCCTTCTTCCCCACCAGCGGTCCCGTTACACGCCGCGATGGCTGCGGCTGGAATCTGCTCTCGATGGCGCCGGTAATCAGCGAACGGATCGAGGTGCGCTCCGCCGCCGCACGCCGCCGGAGCGCGGCGTGAAGATCGTCCGGGATATCGATGGTGGTTCGTACGCTCATGCCATAATTATGTCACTTTCCGTGCTCCGGCGCCATTGGTAGGGCGTACTTCTGCTTGCCCCTGTTCAACATCCTGAAACCCCCGCCGCGATAGGATGAAAGTGTGCGGCTGCTCCTGTTGGCTTCGCTCCTGATATCTGCGGCTTGGGCCGAAGATCCGCTGGTCGAGCGCGGCTTTAGTCATTTTTATAATCTCGATTACGACGAGGCGATCGCCGACTTCCAGGGCGCCATCGCGCTTCACCCGGACGATCCGGAGCTGCACAACCACCTGGCGCAGACGATCGTTTTTAAAGAAATGTACCGCGATGGCGCGCTCGAAAGTGAGCTGGTCTCCGGCAACAATTCCTTTCTGCGGCGGCCGAAGCTGAACGTTTCGCCGCAGACCGAGAGTTGGTTTCTGGGCGAGGTCGCGAAAGCCATGTCGCTGGCCCAGGCGCGGATCGACAGGAATCCGAATGACGTGGCGGCGCTCTACGCGCTGGGCATTTCCTATGGCCTGCGCTCCAACCATTACTGGGTGGTGAAGAAGGCGTGGCGCGATTCGCTCAAGGATGCCACGGCGGCGCGGCGGCTGCACGGGCGGGTGGAGGCGCTCGAACCAAGCAACGTGGATGCGCGACTGGTGGAGGGGCTACACGATTACATCATCGGTAGCCTTCCCTGGACCTGGCGCGCTCTCGGCTTTCTGATCGGGATGCACGGCGATAAGGAACTGGGCATGCGCCTGGTGCAGGACGTGGCGGCGCATGGAAGCGACAACCGGATCGACGCGGAGTTTTTTTTGAGCGCGTTATACCGGCGGGAGAACCAGACGCGGCGCGCGGTACCGATTATCGAAGATCTGATTCGCCGCTTCCCGCGCAACTACCTGCTGCGGCTGGAGTTATCGCAGATGTATAGCATGGCTGGTGACAAGACGGATGCGCTGGCGGCCGTCGAAAAAGTGGCGGAGCTCAAGACCAAACACGCTGCGGGCTACGATCGCGTCCCGTGGGAGAAAATCTACTATCAGCAAGGCACCATCGAGTTCTGGTATGGCGAACTCGACCACGCGCTCAGCCACCTGCAACAGGTCGCGGCGGCTCCTGAGATCGACCTGAACACGAGCGTGTATACGTACCTAAGGATAGGCCAGATCTACGACTTGCAGCAGCACCGCGGGCAAGCGATGCAGGCATATCGCAAGGCGATTGCCTATGCGCCGGAAGCCGACGGCGCGCAGCAGGCCAGGAAGTACCTGGAGACGCCGTACCGCCGGCGGACGGGCTAGGCTACTGGCAGCGAGGCTTAGGTCGTGCCGTGTGAAATGGCTTTGGTCGCAGCTCCGATGCGCGCTTGGCGCCTGGGTGGTGACGGACCGGTGAAGCGCCGGGCGCGGCTATTTCGCCGGGTCGTCCGGCTTGGCAGGTTCCACCGACGAATCGTCGATTTCCACCTTGACGGGTTGCTCGATGTACTTGGCGTCCTTGCCGGTGGTTAGCACCATCACGGTCAGCCGGGCACCCTGAGCGGCCTTGGCGGGGATCTTAAACTTAATCGTCGTATCGGTTTGTTCGAGTATTTCGCAGGCGAGGTCGTTCTTTTCGTCGGTGAGATACAGCTTGGCAACCAGGGCTTTCTGGAGGTTCTCTCCGGTCGCAACAATTACGTCCCCCGCCTTCCCGTTCATCGGGTCCACGGTAACCATTTTCGGCATGGGCGACTCCGCCCAGACGGCCACGCCGACGGCGAGCAGCAGTGAGACCAAAAGAGAGAGTTTCATCTGATTATCGCTTCCTCGACTCCATGCTATGTCGATTGCAAACCGAATACAAGGGCGACTGTGGGAATTCACTTCAGGCGGCGCCGGGCTTGGGTTACAATTGGGCTGGAGCGTTCCTGCGAAGCAGGTGCTGGTCTTTCTATTTTGATCCAACATTATCAAAATAGGGAGTCCGACTCGATCAACGCGCTGGTGAGCAAGCTCCTGGCGAGGCGCCCTGTGGGCCTAGCAAGGGAGAAGCCTGAAGGCGCTCGGGGGACGCCTGCCCCGTATACAAACGTGGGTCAATAACGGGGATCGGCACGGCCGAGCGGTGCGCTCCACACTTCCTCGCGGGACGCCATCGAGCGCGCCCGGCGCGGCGACGGCTATCGTTAAGAACCGCTGAGACTAAACAGCTTACCAACTAGAGCCGTCGCCCACGAGCGAGGCTGTGGATTCTGGGCGCGCCTGAATCTGCGGAGAAGTACCCAGACCAGATGTGCAGCCCAGGTACGGTCCAATGGAGCCGTACCACCCTGGTGTTATGGTACCCTAGTCTCAATGTCGATTGGCCCCGTCCGAGTCAGGCTAGTTGTGTACGCGACAGCTCTCCTATTCGTGTCCACTGCTAGCGGCGCGAGCATTCTGACGCCGTACAACGTGATTGTCAACGGCTATTTTGTCGACACGGCTTCCGATATCTGCGGCGGGTTGGCCGCTGAGGGTACGGTTACCTTAGGCCCGGGAGGGAGCAGTTACAATGTCGGGGATGACCTGAACGGGGAACCTATCAGCGCCTTTCCGCTAACGAACAGCACCAACGGGAAATTCACGAATACCGGCACACCCTTTGTCACCGTTGGCGGAGTGACCAGCACCACGATTGGCACTACGACCTACCCCACCGACACTGCCAAACCGAACGCTGGCAACTATTTCGCTACTGGGAGCATCGATGCCAGCGCCGACAGCACCGGAGCCGTGACCTCGACCAACCCAGTGAACTTCACTACCGCCTTCACCCAATTCGGTAGCCAGGCTGGCACGTGGGGCGCCATGGCCCAAACGTCCGGCGACTCCGTCGCCAATGCCAATAATGTGACGACCATCACCATCACCAACCCCGGCGCGAACTACGTCACCGTGACGACCACGCAGCTTGCGGCGGACGAGATCGAGTTTGTCGGTGTCTCCAGCACCTCCTGGGTTATCGTCAACGTGGCCGGCTCCAGCGTCACGTTGGAGCCGGCGTGGGGCACTTACTTCTGCACAAGCGCAGGGACGAACTGCGGACAGGAGGCTGGTGACGGCGCTACCGGGGCAGAAGACGTGCTATACAACTTCTACCAGGCGACCTCGGTTACCATGGCGGACACGGTCGTTGGCAGTGTTCTAGCTCCTGGCGCGGCGGCTACGGACACCGGTGCCCAGTTCGACGGATCGCTGGTTGCGGCGTCGTTCTTGGGCAGCGTCGAGTTTCACAACCTCCCGTTCATGGGTGGGGCGACCCCCGAGCCTGCGCCGGTCGCTTGCGTGGGATTGGGGTTGCTCGCGCTGGCCTACTTCCGCAAACGCCGCCGGGCGTAGTCCGCAGTTCTCATAGTTCAATCTACCGGCGTAGCGGGGCCCTCCATTTCCATTGTCCCGGTTATGGCATTCTGTTAGGCTGCTGGATGTCGATTGCCGCACCGCGAAACGGTTCGCGCCGGAATCGGTTTAGGAGTTCCCCATGGACCGTCGTGCATTCCTACTGGCCCCCGCGCTGGCTGCCGCGCAGAGTGCGCTTCCCCCCGCTCAGCCAACCGGTGCGAAGAATGCCGCTCCGGTCGCGCTGCCGGAGGTCGCGCGCGTGCCTGACGCCGTGGCGGTGCTTCGCGGCGGAGAGCGGCTGGCGCTGGCGCCGGCCTCGACCGAGTGGAAAGCGCGCGACGTCGTCGTCACCACCGCGCCGCGCCCGGAAGGAGAGTTGGCGATTCGCGTCGCAGCACCGGGCGGCGCAATCGATTGGATCGGGCTGCGCTGGAAGGGCGCATTCCTGGCGGGCTACCGGTTTCTCGGCGATCATTGGGAGCGCAGCTACGGTGATCTCGAATGGCGATGCGCTGTGCCATATCGGCGTTTGCCGTGGTACTTCCTGGCCAGCGACGGTCACGCGCTGGCGGGCTACGGCGTTAAGACCGGCGCTTCGGCAATCGCCTGCTGGCAGGTCGATTCCGCCGGCGTCACGCTCTGGCTCGATGTGCGCAGCGGCGGCGTGGGCGTGGAACTGGGCTCGCGCCAACTCGAGGCGGCCACCGTAGTGACCTATCGCGCTCCCGCAGGCGAATCGCCGTGGATCACCGCGCGCGCCTTCTGCCAGCGCATGTGCGCCAAGCCGCGCGTCCCCGCCCAGCCTGTCTATGGCGGCAACAACTGGTACTACACTTACGGCAATAACCTCACGGCCGACGCGCTGCTGCGCGACAGCGACATGATGGCCGACCTCGCGGGCGGGGAAACGAACCGCCCGTGGATGGTTCTCGACATGGGCTATGAGGCGGCTGGCGAGGGCGCAGGACCCGTAGCGCGGACCACCGCCGGCTTCCACGACATGTCCGCGCTTCCTGCCGAAATGAAGAAACGCGGCGTGCGGCCGGGCATTTGGGTGCGTCTGCTGCTGACCACCGACAAGCTGCCCGAGCCCTTGCGGCTAAAGGGGAAGCAGGCCGCGGGCGGACTCGGCGCGCCATACTTCGTGCTCGATCCGAGCGTGCCCGATTCGCTCGCCTACGTCGAACGGGAAATCGCGACCCTGCGCGGCTGGGGCTTCGAAATGATCAAGCACGACTTCTCGACCTACGATATGTTCGGGCGCTGGGGATTCGAGATGCCAGAGGATCTGAGCGGAAGCCAATGCCGCTTCGCCGATCGTTCGCGCACCACCGCTGAGATCGTGACTGCGTTCTACACGGCCATACGCCACGCTGCCGGCGACGCACTGCTGATCGGCTGCAACACGGTCGGCCATCTGGGCGCAGGGCTGTTCGAACTGCAACGCATCGGCGACGATACCAGCGGCCGCGAATGGCCGCGCACGCGCAAGATGGGCATCAACACGCTGGCCTTCCGCCTGCCGCAGCATGGCACGTTCTTTGCCGCCGACGCCGATTGCGTGCCGGTGACCGCCGCGATTCCGCCCCGTCTTACCGAGGATTGGCTGGACCTCGTCTCGCGCAGTGGCACGCCGCTATTCGTATCCGCCGATCCGGCCGTGATGGGCGCCACAGAGCGTGGAGCCATTCGTGCCGCCTTCGCTCGTTCCGCGCGCACGCAGGCGCCCGGACTCGAACCGCTCGACTGGATGGAAACAACATCCCCGCAGCATTGGCGGGCCGCCGATCGCACGCTGGTTTACGATTGGTACGATGCCGAGGTGTAGTACCGTGCTCAACGGGATGAGAATATCAATGCTGGGCAAACGCCAGGATGGAGCGATTGACGAAGTCCGCTCAGCTACAATTAAGGGTTTGGTGGCCTGTCGCTTATTCACCGCCGACTGATTCCTGAGGACCCGATGGACTGGAAGAACAAGCTCTATTTCGGTGACAATCTGCGGATTCTGCAAGAGAAGATCGCAGACGAATCGGTGGACCTCGTTTACCTGGACCCGCCTTTCAACTCGAACGCCAATTACAACGTGCTATTTAAGGAAAAGAGCGGTCAACAATCCCACGCTCAAATTACCGCCTTTGAGGACACGTGGGAATGGGGCGCGGAGGCCGAGGAAACGTACTTCGAGACGATCCAAAAGGGCGGACGGCTTTCCGATTTTCTGCAATCGTTCCGGGTTCTTCTCGGGCCGTCCAATATGATGGCGTATCTCGTCATGATGGCTCCCCGGCTCCGGGAATTGCACCGGGCTCTCAAACCGACTGGCAGCATCTACTTGCACTGCGACCCAACCGCCAGCCACTACTTGAAGCTCCTGATGGATGCGGTCTTCGGCTGCGAGAACTATCTGAACGAAATCACATGGAAGCGCACCACCGCACACAGTGACGCAAAGCAGGGCCGCAAGGGCTTCGGGAATGTCAATGACATCTTGCTGTATTACTCGAAGACCGGGGAATTCACGTTCAACCCGCTCTACGTGTCGTATGACAAGGCTTACATCAAGGCAAAATACCCGTACGCGGACCCTGACGGCCGGCGGTACGGACTGGACAATCTCACCGGTCCCGGCGGAGCCGCCAAAGGCAACCCGAGCTACGAGGTGATGGGTGTTACCCGCCACTGGCGCTACAGCCAGGAGAGCATGGATGAGTTGATCGCTCAAGGTCTCATCGTGCAGCCAAGTCCGGGAGCCGTCCCGCGCTTCAAGCGTTACCTGGATGAGATGCAAGGGGTTCCGATTCAAAACCTGTGGGATGATATCTCGCCGATCAATTCTCAGGCGAAGGAGCGCTTGGGCTACCCGACCCAGAAGCCGGAAGCTCTGCTCGAACGCATCATTAAGTCGAGTTCCAACGAAGGCGACGTTGTCCTCGACCCGTTCTGCGGCTGTGGTACGTCAATCTCCGTGGCGGAGCGTCTCCACCGCAAATGGATCGGCATCGATATAACGCATCTCGCTATCACGCTCATCCGGCATCGTCTCTTCGATCATTTCAAGTCGGAGCTTACGCCGTACGCCATCATTGGGGATCCGAAGGATCTCGCCTCGGCACAGGCGCTTGCGCTGCAAGATCGCTACGATTTCCAGTGGTGGGCCGCCGGCTTGGTAGACGCTTTTCCCGCGCAGGATAAAAAGAAGAAAGGCGCGGACAGCGGGATCGATGGATACATCAACTTCGTGGATGACACCAGCGGCTTGGCAAAAAAGATCATTGTGCAGGTCAAGTCGGGCCATGTGAAGGTTGGCGACATCCGCGATTTGAAAGGGGTCCTGGAGCGGGAGAAGGCTGCGCTGGGCTGCTTCATCACGCTCGAAGCGCCAACAGCGCCTATGCGGACGGAGGCCGTCTCCGCTGGCTTCTACGAATCGGCGCTGAGGCTGGAGGGCGTTTCGGCGGAGAGATTCCCTAAGATTCAGATTCTTACGATTGAAGAGCTTCTGGCGGGGAGGAAATTGGAGTTCCCGCGACACGTGCTGGCGACGTTCAAACAGGCGCAACGGAAAACTAAGTCGAGGGGAGAACAAGCTGCGCTGTTTCATCCCGCCGGATCGAAGGAACCGGACGGCAAGACTGGGCGGTGAAGCGTCGGCAGTGGTGGACACCAATTGGAGCGGAAACGCTCTGGCCGGATATTAGCTATCCAGCCGGTATCGCGATTCGGCCAAGTGGTACAGTGGGCGCCACACCAGCCGGTTGACGCATACCACCAGCATCGCCATCACGATGGTGGAGATTAGCAGCAACTGGCTGTTGCCGGAATCGGTGGCGGAGCTGATTTGCGCACCCAGCCCCAACGTCGTCATGATCTTGCCTTGGAAGTGAAAATACTCGGCCACGATGCTGGCATTCCAGGCGCCGCCCGAGGCCGTCACCAGGCCGGTCACCAAGTAGGGAAAAATGCCCGGCAGAATCAGCGTCCGCCAGCGCTGCCATCGGGTAAATCGGAAAACTGCCGCCGCTTCGCGCAGCTCGGTGGGAATTGCCATGGCGCCGGCAATCACATTGAACAGAATGTACCACTGCGTTCCCAGCAACATCAGGACGATCGAGCCCACGCCCAACCCGCCGCCCAGCCGCACCAGACCCAGCAGCACCACCGGAAACAGCGCAGTGGCGGGCACCGACGCCGCAATCTGCGCCAGCGGCTGCGCCACCTTCGCCAGCCGTTGGTTGAAGCCGATAGCGACCCCCGCGGGAATAGCCCACAGCGATGCGATCCCGAGTGACGCGGCCACGCGTCCGAAGCTCGCTCCGGCCGCCTGCAACGTCGCCACCAGCTCCGCGCGGTGAAGGCCCTTCAACAGCAGCGCGGCTTTCACGAGTAGATACGGCACCGCCACCGCCAGCGCCGCGAGCGCGATGGCGCCCACGATTCGTCCGCGGTGTGACGTGCGGGCAACTTTAGACGGCGCCACGCGCGGAGGGCTAGTGGTCAACCGTTCCCAAAGCGGCGCCACGGCGCGCTTCTCGATCCAGCGCGAAACATCCGAGTTGCGCAGCAAATGGAGAATCGGCGAAGTCACTTCCGCGGCGCTCTCCACCTGCTCCATCTTGAATTTTTCCGACCATGCGATGGCGGGCCGCCAAAGCAGTTGATCGAGCAGCACGATCACCGCGATCATGGCCGCCAGGCCCCACACGATTCCCGCCGTATCGCCGCTGCTTGCCGCCGTTTGCAAATACGAGCCAAGGCCCGGCAGCCGGAAATCGTGGTTGCCCAGCACGAACATTTCGCACGCCATCAGGAAGAACCACC
>CAZFOP010000033.1:0-16078 GCA_964520085.1 uncultured Solibacteraceae bacterium
CTACCGGCAACCTGGATTCGGCCAATGGCGAAGCCGTGATGAGCCTGCTCAAGGAGCTGCACGCGGCCGGCTCGACCGTCTGCATGGTGACGCACGACCCGCGCTACGCCGAGTTCGCCGACCGCACGATCCGCCTGTTCGACGGCCGCATTGTCGAAGAGAAAGTGGAGACGGCGGACAAGCATTAGGCGCGCGCTGCACCACGCAGCGCGGTTTGTTACTCTCACTTCATGTACGCGGTGGTTGGGGATTTGCGGCGGGGGGTCCGCTTGTGGTGGAAAGCACGCGGCCTGGCAGCGCTGGCAATGGTGGCTTTGGCGCTTGGAATTGGCGCCGCCACCGCCATTTTCAGCGTGGTGAACGCGGTGCTGCTTCAGCCGCTGCCGTTTCGCGAGGCCGGCCAATTGCTAGCGATCTTCGAAAAGAACATTCCGCAACGGAAGAGCGATTTGTACGTGGCCGGCATCAATATTTACGAATGGCGCCGGCGCAGCCGCACCGTGTCGGGCATCGCCACCATCTTTGACGGAAGCCCGATGATTCTGACCGGCGGCCCCAGCGGCCGCATGGAAGCCGAAGAGTTGAAGTCCGAGCGGGTATCGGCAAACCTGTTCCCGCTGTTGGGGGTACAGCCAGTGTTGGGCCGTGGCTTCCTGGCATCCGAAGACGCTCCGGAGCCATCCAATGTGGCCGTGCTGAGCTACGAGTTATGGCAGCGCCGGTTCGGCGCGGATCCCTCGATCCCCGGCAAGTCGATCCGCCTGCGGGGGCTGAACTATACGGTGGTGGGCGTGTTGCCGCCCGGTTTTTCCGTGATCGAACCAGGCGTGGAGGTGTGGACCACGCTCAACTTCAACATCAACGATCCGCGCGTTGCGACCGGCCGCAGCCTCACCGCAATCGCGCGCCTGCGGAGCGGCGTGACCTTCGAGCAGGCGGTGAGCGAGTTCGATAGCATGGGCGCCAGCCTGGAGGCCGCCTATCCGGCAATCGACAGCGGATACCGGGCCGTGGTCCGGCCCTTGGCCGAACAGATCGTGGGTCAGACGCGCCAGGCCTTGCTGGTGTTGCTGGCGGCGGTGGGCTTGCTGCTCGCGATCGCATGCGCTAACGTGGCCAATCTGCTGCTGGCGCGCGGCGCCACGCGGCACAAGGAAATCGCCCTCCGCGCCGCGCTGGGCGCCACACGCATCCGCATCCTGTTGCAGTTGCTTTCGGAAAGTGTGGTGCTGTCGCTGGCCGGCGGAGCGCTGGGGGTGGTGCTGGCCACCGTTGCGGTCGCCATGGTGGCCCGGCTGGGCCCGGCCAGCCTGCCGCGCCTGGCGCAGATCCACGCCGACTGGCGGCTGCTGGTGTTCGGCATAGTCCTCGCATTCCTGACTGGCATTCTGTTCGGCATGGCTCCCGCTCTGCACATTTCCGGCGCCAACTTGAATCGCGCGCTGGCGGAGAGCGGCCGCGGCGGGACGGCGGGCCGCTCCGGACGGGCGCTGCGCAGCGGACTGGTGGTGCTCGAAATCGCGCTGGCGCTGGTGATGCTGATCGGCGCCGGCCTGCTGGCGCGAAGCTTCACCCGGCTGCGCGCGGTCGATCCGGGATTCGAAGCCGCGCACTTGCTCACCGTTCGCCTGCAACTGGCCGGGGGCAACAACGGCGCACCACCGCGCCGGAGTGCTTTTCTGCGCAACCTGCTGCCGCGGCTCCAAGCGCTTCCCGGAGTGCGCGGCGTGGGCGCCTGCAACGGGCTCCCGCTCAGCGGCCTCGATGCGGGCGTCATGTTCGCCGTCGCCGATCGTTCCGCGCCGCCACCCGACGAGCGGCCGATGGCGCTGACTCGATCCGTCACGCCGGATTACTTTCGCGTGATGGGCATTCCGCTGTCGACCGGGCGCGGTTTCAGCGCCGCCGACACCGCCCAAGCGACACCGGTGGCCATCATCGACCAGGCGCTGGCGCGCCGTTTCTGGCCGGGCGCCAGTCCGCTGGGCGGCCGCTTGGCCCTGGATTGGTCGCCGCCCGTGGTCGCCGAAGTGGTGGGCGTGGTGGGCAGCGTGAAGCCGGAGACCGTGCAGGGCGAAGACTGGGCCACGATCTATAGCCCGTACGATCAGCGGCCTAGTCCGGTCACCAACATTGTAATTAGGACCGCTGGCGAGCCGCTGGCGCTGGCGGCAGGCGTGCGGGACGAGGTGCGCCGCCTGGACCCCGAACAGCCGCTGGGCCAGATGCGGACAGGCGAGGTGATCGCCGCCGATGCCGTCACTGGCGCGCGCTTCAGCACGCTGCTGCTAGGTCTATTCGCCGGGGTTGCGTTCGTGTTGGCGGCCGTGGGCATTTATGGCGTCGTTTCCTACGACGTAGGCGAACGCGAGCAGGAATTGGGAATTCGCATGGCGCTAGGCGCGCAGAAAGGCGACGTGCTCGGCTTGATCCTGGCTCACGCGGCGCGCCTGGCGGCGCTCGGCG
This sequence comes from uncultured Solibacteraceae bacterium, assembly GCA_964520085.1. GTDB lineage: Bacteria > Acidobacteriota > Terriglobia > Bryobacterales > Bryobacteraceae > Bog-375. Next base: position 2,467 of record CAZFOP010000033.1, read on the forward strand.
TCGCACTGGGGCTGGGCGGAGCTTTGATTCTGACGCGCCTGATGGCTTCGATGCTGTTTGAAGTGCACACGCGCGATCTTGCCACTTATGCGGCTGCAGCCGCGGGTCTGGCGGCAGTGGCGCTGGCCGCCAGTTACGTGCCGGCCCGGCGCGCCACGGGCCTCGATCCGGTCCGCGCGCTGCGCCACGAATAGGACATCATGATTACTCTTCGCAACGTGGAGAAGTTTTACGAAGCCGGCTACGGACGCACCTACGTCCTCCGCCGCATCAACCTGGAGATACGCGAGGGCGAGTTCGTCACCATCATGGGCCCCTCCGGCGCCGGCAAGTCGACGCTGCTCAGCATCGTCGGTATGCTCGATGCTTCCTGGACCGGCGAGTTCGAATTCGCCGGCCACCAGGTCCACCGCATGAAGCCCAAGGAACGCGTGGAACTTAACAAGAAGTACATCGGCTTCGTCTTTCAGAGCTATCATCTGATCGACAACCTGACGGTGTACGAGAACCTGGATATTCCGCTCTCGTACCGCAACGTGAAGAGCTCCGAGCGGCAAGCCATCGTCTGTGACTCGCTGGACCGCTTTCACATCGTGGGCAAGCGCGACCTCTACCCGAGCCAGCTCTCGGGCGGCCAGCAGCAGTTGGTGGCCGTGGCCCGCGCGGTGATCGCCAGCCCCAAGCTGATTCTCGCCGACGAGCCCACCGGAAACCTCCACTCTGGCCAAGGCAAGGAGATCATGGAGCTGTTCAAGAAGCTGAACGAGGAAGGGACCACCATCGTGCAGGTGACGCATTCGGAATCCAACGCCGCTTACAGCCACCGCGTGGTCAACCTGGCCGATGGCTGGATAGTGTGAGCGCGCGAAAAAAACATTAGCCACAGATAGACACAGATGAACGCGAATGAGAACTAAAGATCTGAGTTTCTGGACTTTCTTGTCTTTGTTTATCTGTGTTCATCCGTGGCTCGGATTTGGATTTTCCGTGTCACGCACCACATGACCGCCGCTGAACGCATCGCCGCCATCTCGCGTTATTTCCGCCGCCGTCGGATGGCGCGGTTTGCCGCCGAGATGGGCATCGGCACTGAGACGCGCGTGCTCGATATTGGCGGCACGCTGGATAACTGGCAACTGCTCGCCGCGCCGCCGCGGCTGGTGCTGCTGAACACGCCGCGCGCCGCCGCGGACCTGGCCGGCGCCTCAGCCTGGGTGGCGGGCGACGGCCGCGCACTGCCATTCCGCGATGGCGCGTTCGATGTGGTGTTCAGCAACTCGGTGATCGAACACGTGGGCGACTCGACCAGCCAGCGGCAATTCGCGCGGGAGGTGTCCCGCGTCGGCCGCGACTACTGGGTGGAAACCCCCAACCGCTGGTTTCCGGTCGAGCAGCACCTGCTCACCCCATTCGTCCATTGGCTGCCGCGGCGCTGGCAGCGCGCGCTCGTCCCGCGGTTCAATTGGTGGCGCGCGCTGGTTCCGCTACCCACCGACCGGCGGGATTTCTATATCGACCACTACCTGCGCGACGTCCGCCTGCTCGGGCCGCGCCAACTGCGCGGTCTCTTCCCGGAAGCGAAAATTCTGCGCGAATGCGTGCTGGGAGTGGCCAAGTCGCTGGTGGCCTTTCGCCGGAGCCGGTAGGTTTCGCCGTTGAGCCGCACAAGTGAGTGGGAATACTCCGAGGGTATGGGCAGCCACTGCACAGTACTATAAGTACGTACCCGGATTGATACCAGGAGTCCTGTTCTGCCATTCTAATAGGGCCAATCATTTGGCTTAGGGACATCACTGATAGGGCTAGGCGGCCACATCCGGCAGGCGGGAGCGCCCAGCATTTCCGATGTTGATTAAGTGTAGCGAAACCGGCCAAGTCCTCTGGATGAGCCCAGTAGCGCGCGGCGCGCTTGGGGAAGCCCGCAATCTAACTGACGCCGTTGTCGCGGCCACAGAAAGGCCGGTGGGCCAAGCAACTGGGCGCGCACGGGGCATTTGTCTTTCGTTCATCTCGGGCGCGGCGGATGGCCTGCTGCTCAGCGCGCATCTGCTCGGCCGGGAGCGTGAGACGGGCGGAGCGTGTGCAACGGGCGAGTTGGAAGGCGACGATCTGCTCCGGTTCGCCCGCCTGGAACAGACCGCGCGGGTGCTGGTGGGACACTCCCGGCGGCGGCAGAGCGGTGGCGCCCGCGCAGCGATCGATCTGATCGAAGCCGAGCGGGCCCGATTGGGGCAGGAGTTGCACACCGGGGTGGGGCAATTGTTGGTGAGTATCATGCGCCAGGCGGAATTGGCGGAGACGCAGTTGCCGGCCGGCGAATCCGCGGCGAGCCAGACGCTCGGCCGCATCTCGACAGCCGCGTCGGAAGCCCTCGCGATGGTGCGCGCGGTGGGAGCGAGGCTGCATCCTCCCGAATGGCAGCGGCTCACTGTGGAAGCCGCCATCGAGCAAATGTGGCGGATCGGCGGCTTTCCGCAACGCTATCACGCCGCGCTAGACCTCGCCGTGTTGCCGGTCGAGACCGACCCGGCGGTTAAAGCGCTGTTTTATCGCGCGGCGCAGGAGGCTCTGTCGAATATCGACCTTCATGCCCACGCTACCCGAGTTCGCCTGACGCTGGCGGCCGACGCCGAACGGATCGAACTGACGGTGTGGGATAACGGCCCTGGTATCGATACTGCCGCACTGGCCGCCGCACCCGCCACGATCGGGGCCCCGCTGGGACTGCGGTCCATCCGCGAACAAGCGGCCGCGGCCGGCGGAAAAGCGAGTTTTGAAAGCGGGCCGCTCGGCACGAAACTGGTGGTTTCAGCGCCGTTCGCCTTTCCGGGATAGGCAGTCGCCTGGTGATAGAGATGGACCAGTTGCGCCCGGCCACAGTCGTTCTAGCCGACGATCATGCCATCGTTCGCGAGGGATTCGCGGCCCTGTGCGAGGCACAGGGCATGCGCGTTCTGGGGCAATGCGCCGATGGAGTCGAGGCGCTCGAAATGGTCGACCGGCTCCAGCCCAATTTCGCCATCATCGACCTGCAAATGCCAGGAATCGATGGAACCGAGGTCGTGCGCCAATTGCGCGCCGGAGGTTGTTCCGCCAAGCTCATCATCCTCTCCGTCAGCCGGGACGAGAGCACAGTCCGCAAGGCTCTGCGCGTCGGCGCCGACGCTTACCTCTTGAAGGATGGTCCGGCGCGCCACCTGCGGGATGCGGTCGCTTTCGTCAGCGAGGGCGGCGTCTACGTTTCTCCCCTGCTGCGCGGCGCGGGACTGTTCACCGAACACGAGAATGGGCCGGGCGCCCTTCCGCTGGCTGCACTGAGTCCCCGCGAACTCGAAGTTTTCCAACAGCTCGTGAATGGTTTGCGCGCCAAGGACATCGCCACGCTGCTGGGCATCAGCCCCAAGACCGTGGATACTTACCGCGCCAGCCTGTTTCGCAAACTCAACGTCCGCGACTTGGTAGGCCTGGTCAAATTCGCCATCGACCGCGGGCTCACGACCACGTAGGCGCGGGCCGCAGGCTGACACATTCGCCGGGCACATTCTCCTGGGCGAGCCGATATCCCTCCAGCGAGCGGATCAGTTCCTGGACCGCAATCCGGCGGCGATACAGCCGGTCCAGTGCCCGCCGCCGTATCAGATCCACCGACAGGAGACGGCTGCGCTCGGGTGACGAGGGAGGGGGGATGATGATTGCTTTCGTCATAGTTCGCTGATTTCCCGATACTCTTGGGCACTTTAACAACTAAGAACCCAGAATAATCCTAGCAAGAGTGGCAATCAAGCCGGATTTTTCGGATAATCGGGCTGTATTATCATTTACGCTGGGCTGCACGCCGCAGGGGGAGATGCCTGGCACGGCTTTTCACGCAGCACGCTGCCTACGCTGGGGAAGGGAGATCCCGCGCGATCTCTCAGGGGCTGCACCGAGCCGCGAGATTTCACCCAGCCGCATGCAGGATTTGACCCAGCGGTGCAGCTTTTTCACCCAGGCGTAGCACAGGCGGAATTTCCCCCACGTTGTTGGAATATCCTGCACGCAGATAACAAAAGACTTTGAGGTCGTTAACTCATACGAGTGGTTTGGCTTGGTAGGTGCTTTGCATTTAGCGCTCGGCAGTACTGCGCGTATTCGAAGGGCGGGTCGCTTCCCGCCCGGTCCATTGTGTGGCCTTCAGCGCGCTCGAGCGGAGGAAATAATGCGCACATCGTTTTCGGTTTCTGCAGTAATACTGCTGGTGGCCGGATCGGTCGCCCTGGTTGGTTCACCCAAGAGAAACTTTTCGCCCCGCGACAAGGCGTTTTACGCAGCCCAGGCGCTGGTTGACTTCGTCAACCCCGGCTTGAGTATCACCATCAACTCGGCCAGCATCAGCAGCGCCGGGACGATCAGTGTGACGTACACGCTCAGCGATCCCACGGGGCTGCCATTGGATGCGGCTGGCATAAACACACCAGGCGCCATCTCGCTGGCATACGTTGCCGCTTACATCCCCAAGGGCCAGGAACAGTACGTGGCGTACACGGCCGCGCCGGCGACCGGTAAAGCGCTGGGCACGATCACGCGGCCGGATTTCGAATTGGGCTCCCCCGCCACGCAGGTAGGCCCGGGCCAGTATCAATACACTTTCGCGGCTAAGGCGCCAGCGGGATTTGACGCGACCGCAACTACCACGGTCGCGGTCGACGGGAACCGCAATCTCACGGCGTTCGACCTGGGCACGAACTACGCTGGCGCCACCTTTAATTTCGTCCCCAACGGCGCGGCCGTTAGCGTCACGCGCGATGTCATCCGCACGCAGAGTTGCAATACCTGCCACGACGAATTGGCCTTCCACGGCGGTTACGCTCATGGCATGAATATGTGTGTGATGTGCCACCAGCCACAAAACCTCGATCCCACCACTGGCAATTCGCTGGACTTGAAGGTGATGGCGCACAAGATCCACATGGGGTCGCAGTTGCCGAGCGTGGTTGGCACGTCGACCACTCCGGGCGTTCCCTACGAGATCGCCGGTTACGGGGGGAACTTCAGTAACTTCTCCACGGTGGTCGATCCCGCCGATCCCCGCCGCTGCGAAGTTTGCCACAGCCAGACCACTAGCGCGGCGCAAGCCAAGGCGTTCCTGACGGAGCCCACTCGCGCGGCCTGCGGCGCCTGCCACGACGACGTCAATTTCGCCACCGGCGCCAACCACGCCGGCGGATTCCAGGCGGACGACACCCAATGCGCCAACTGCCATATCCCGCAGGGCGAGACGCCGTTCGACGCCTCCATCCTGGGCGCGCACGTGGTGCCCACCGACACGGCTGCGATGTATCCGCAGAATCCGGACTCACTGATCTCCGGCATCAACCTCACGATAAAGAGCCTGACCAATACGTTGGCCGGACAAACGCCCACAGTCACCTTCACCGTGACGGACAATAACGGGAATAGCATCGCCTTATCGGCAGTCTCCACCCTGCAATTCACCATCTCCGGTCCGACTACCGACTATGGCATGACCAATTTCGGCAGCGGGACATCGAGCACTCCGGGTTACGTGACGGAGAGCGCCGCGGGCGCGACCTGTACTTCCGGTACGTGCAGCTACACTTTCACGCACGCCATTCCGGCCGGCTCCACTGGAACGTACACCATCGGCGGCGAGGCTCGCATGAGTGTGACGGTGTTGGCCGGTACCACCTCTTCGCAGAGCGTTACGGAAGGCGCCACCAACCCGGTGATGAATTTCTCCGTGGATGGCTCGGCGGTCGTGGCGCGGCGCACCGTGATTGCGGAAACCAACTGCAATAACTGCCACGTCGCGCTTTCGCTGCACGGCGGCCTGCGCAACAACCCGCAGTACTGCGTGCTGTGCCACAATCCGTCGAATACGGATTTCACCACGCGCCCCACGGCTACGGTCGCATCGTACCAGAAGCAGCCGAACCAGGGCATCAACTTCGCTCTATTGGTTCACCGCATTCACGACGGAGTGAATGCCGTGCCAGCCGGCGCCAAGACTCCCTATGTCGTGATTGGCCATGGCGGGAGCGTTAGCGACTTCTCCGGAGTGCTCTTCCCGGGCATGAGCCCGACGGGAAGCGCCGCTTATCTGCAAGACTGCTCGCAGTGCCACGTCAAGGGTAGTGAACAGGTGATGCCGATCGGCCTGAATCCCGTGCAAGATCCGCAGGGGTGGATTCAAGGGGCGACCAACGGACCGGTGCAGCCCGCTTCGTCGGCTTGCAGCGGCTGCCACGTGTCGGAGGGCGAATCGGCCCATTTCCTGGCGAATACCGACGTATTGGGAGAGAGCTGCGCAGTCTGCCACGCCGCAGGCGCGCAGTTCTCGATTGACTCGGTGCATACGCAGTAATCGCACCATCCGGCCCACCGGGCGCGCAGTCAGGCGACGCGTGCCATTTCGCTGCGCGCCTCGGGGCCGCGTATGATGAAGATGCAAGTTCACACCGGCATATAGGAGATGACCGTCATGTCGCGACCGCCGTCGAAGGCGCGGTTGGCCCTGCTGGGGGCGGCGCTGGTCGCCATTGCCGCCAGGGGCGCCCAGGATAAACCAGGCGCTCCGGCTCCCCAGGCCGCAGCCGAGGCCGCGAAACCGGCAGAGAACAAACCAGCCACGTATGTTGGCTCGGACACCTGCCAGACCTGCCACGAGGATATTTTCAACGCATTCCAGAAGAACCCGCACCACCTTGTCGAGACCGACAAGAAGTATAAACACACCACGCAGGCCTGCGAAGCGTGCCACGGCGCGGGCAGCCAGCACGCCGATTCGATGAGCGCCGCCGACATCCGCCAGCCCGCCAAGCTAACGGCGGCGGCGGCCGATCGCATCTGCCTTTCCTGTCACCTCAGCCAGCCCACCCACGTGGGCCGCATCAATGGCAGCCACGCCAAGAACCAGGTGAGCTGCGTAAGTTGCCACGCCATCCACAGGAATGGGCCCGACGGCCTGGTGGCGCGCAAGCCCGCCGAAATCAACCGCCAGTGCGCCGCCTGCCACAGCGATATATGGGCCGCCTTCCAGCGCCCCTTCAAACACCGGCTGCCGGAAGGCGCCATGTCGTGCGTGGATTGCCACAACCCGCACGGCAGCGCGCTTCCCCACTCGATGCAGACGGTAAACGCCAACGAGCCGGGCTGTTTCAAGTGCCACGGCGATAAGCGTGGGCCGTTCACTTACGAGCACGCTCCGGTGCGCATGGAAGGTTGCACGGCATGCCACCAGCCGCACGGCTCCGCCAACCCGCGCATGTTGACACGGGCGCAGATCGGCTTCGTTTGCCTCGAATGCCACGCCAACCTGGCGCAGCCCACCGCTTCCGGCAACGGAACCATGGGACTGGTCCCGCCAGCCATCCACGACATGCGTTTGCCGCGCTTCCAGAACTGCACCATCTGCCACCAGAAGGTGCATGGTTCCTATGTGGACCGGAATTTTCTCAAATGAGATTCCTACTGGCCTTGCTCATGATACTCCCGGCCGTGGCGCAAACGGCGCCAGCGCAGGATCAGCCGGCGGCCAGCGTTGCGCCTGCTGCCGCGGCGCCGGCCCAGCCTGCCGCCGGCCAGACCACGACCGCCGCGACGGCACCAGCCGCCGCCGACAATCCGGCTCCCACGGCTAGCGAAAACTTTCACGGCAGCATCGATATCGGCTACCGCTGGCTGGGCGATGTACACGGCAGCATGGACGAATACCGCAGCGTAGTCGATCTCGCCCAGGGACCGCGGTTGTTCGGCCTGGATCTCATCTGGCGCGATCCCAAGCGGCGTTTCTTCGATCAGATCGATGTTCGCGCCGATGGTTGGGGCGGCGAGCCGGACCGCACAGCCCACCTCGACGCGCGCAAGCGGAGCCTCTACGATTTCAATTTCGATTACCGCGACATGGCGTATTTCAACGCCCTACCTTCATTCGCCAATCCCGGCGCGCCAGGCGGCTTCGACGAGCAGTCGATGGACATCCGCCGCCGCGCGCTCAACGCCGGTTTGGACCTGTTCCCCGGAGGGCATTTCGTCCCCTATCTCGCCTTCGATCACAACGCAGGCTCCGGCAGCGGTATCGAGACCTGGGTGCAGGACTCCAACAACGAGTACGCCGTGCCGACCCTGCTCTCCGACAGCACCGAGAATTATCGCGGCGGCCTGCGCATCGAGTATTCCCGCTTTCATCTCACGATCGAGGAAGGTGGCACCACCTTCAAGGATGACGACCAGGCCTCGGACGCCACCCTGCTCACCGGCGGCAACCCCACGCCGATTTTCGGCCAGACGCTCAGCCTGAGCAGCCTCCAGCAAGCCTACGGCATTCGCGGCCACAGCACGTACAGCAAGGTGCTGTTCACCTCTCACCTCGCTCCTTGGATCGACATCTACGGCCAGTTCCTGTATAGCGAGCCGAAGACGGACATCCACTTTTCAGAACTCGCCAACGGCAATTTCCTCGACGTCAGCCAGTTGCTTTTCTATAGCAGCCTGTCGACGATGGGCACAGGCACCGACAACCAGCCGCACACCACGGGCAACATCGGCTTCGAGGCGCGACCGTTTCGCCGTCTGCGAGTGATCGAATCGTTGATGACCGACCGCTACCACGACTCGGCCGCGCCGGGTACTCTGGTCGCGGAAACCGCGGCGACGCCGGCTAGCAGCCTCCTCACGGCGCCGCTGAACGGCCCCAACGCCTACACCGAATACGTCAATTACGACCAGGAACAGATCGACGCGATGTACGATCTCAGCAACCGGATCACGCTGCACGGCGGCTGGCGCTATGTCTGGGGCGACGCGCAGACGCTGGCCGGCGATATCAGCCAGACCGGACCCCTCGTCACAGGCCAGTTGCGCCGCAACGTCGGCATCGGCGGGCTGACGTACCGGGTGATCGAGAAGCTAACCGTCAACCTGGATTTCGAAGGCGCCTCGAGCGACGATGTCTACTTCCGCACCAGCCTGAACGATTACGAGAAAGGCCGCGCGCGGGCGCGTTATCAGTTGGCCAAGGCGCTCTCGTTGCAGGCCAACTTCCAGGTGCTAAACAACCGGAACCCGGCGCAGGGAGTGAATTACAGCTTTCAAAGCCGCGACAACGCACTCTCGATTTTCTGGACGCCGGATGCGGCGAAGCGCATCAGCGTGATGGGCGAGTACGACCGCTCGACGATGAGTTCCAACATCGACTATCTAACGCTGCCGTTCCTCACTTCGGCGGTTTCCCAGTACCGCGACAACGCGCACACCGCGACGACTGCGATCAACATCGCGCTGCCTGGACTCAAGGACGGCAAGCTGACTTTGGGCGGATCGATGTTCGTTTCTTCCGGCAGCGCCCCTTCGCGGTATTATGAGCCGCTGGCGCGCGTGTCGGTGCCCGTGTGTAAGCACGTCTCCTGGAATGCCGAATGGCAGTATTACGGTTACGGCGAGTCGTTTTACCTGTATGATGGATTCCGGGCGAATTCCTTCATCACAGGCGTCCGAGTGACGCAATAGGAGACCAGCCATGTTCATGGTACGAGTGCTAGCCGCAGGCGTGGCGCTGGCGGCAGCCGCTTCGGCAGCCGATATCGCCGCCGGCGATGCGCGGCGCGGAGAGCAGCTTTTCGAGACCGAGCAGTGCATTCGCTGCCATAGCGTCAAGGGCCGTGGCGCCAACCTGGCGCCGGATTTGTCTCGGCGCATCGACCGCGACTTTACACCGACCGCGATGGCGAGCCTGATGTGGAACCATGCACCCGACATGTGGGCCGGGATGAAGAAGCAGGGCGTCGTCAAAGCCGAGCTGAGCCAGGAATCGGCTGCCGACCTGTTCGCTTACTTCGTGGCTGCGCGTTATTTTGAAAAGCCGGGCGACGCCGGCCGCGGCAAGCTGGAGTTCGGCGAGAAGCATTGCGCCTCCTGCCACGGCGTGAGCCGGTCGCCCAACCCGGTGGCGCCGCCGGTGAACCAATGGGAATCGTTGGCCGACCCGCTGGTGCTGGCGCAGCAGATGTGGAATCACGGACCCGCCATGCGCGCAGCTTTCGCCAAACAAAAGCTGGCATGGGGCGACCTGACCGCGCAGGAACTGACCGACATTCTGGTCTACCTGCAGAACCTGCCGGAAACCAAGACACTGGCGCACAACTTCCTGTTCCCTCCCAGCGATGCCGGTCCAACGCTGTTCCAATCCAAGGGTTGCGTGGGCTGCCACGTAGGCAAGCTGGCGCTGGAGACGCGCCTCCGCAACCAGACGTTGACCGATATCGCGGTCGACATGTGGAACCACCAGCCCAGCATGAAGAATCCGCCGCCGCAGCTCTCGCAGGAAGAGATGCGCCAGATCACCGGGTTCATTTGGGCCAAACAGTATTTCCGCGGCGACGGTAACGTGGAGCGTGGCAAGAAAGCATTTGCCGAAAAGAACTGCGCCACCTGCCACAACGACCCCGCATCCGGCGCGCCGAAACTGGGCAAGGGCAAAGATAAGGACGCCTACTCCGACATCACCATGTTGTCCGTCCTCTGGGAGCACGGCCCGCGCATGCTCGACGGCATGAACCAGCGCAACCTCGGCTGGCCCCGCTTCACAACCCAGCAAATGGGGGATCTGATCGCATATTTGAATTCGCTGTAGGGGACGCGACGTACACGATTCGCCGGTATGTTCAAGTGTGGAACCAAGCCCGGCACTGGTGAGCCCCAAATAGCACGAGCGTGCGAGTGTGGGCATGCTAAAGAGGCTGCCGAAAATCGGTGAAGCGGAATCGGCCACAGATAAACACCGATGAACGCAGATTGAGAAAACAAGCCTTATCCGTGTTCATCGGTGTTGATCTGTGGCTCAAGAATGCTCGTGAGACTTCTTCAGCACTCTGTAAAGCATGCCCCATCCAGCGCGGGCGCGGCTTTCTCAGTTGACCGTGTAGGCGGCTTTCAACGCGAAGGGCGCGATCGTAATATCGAATGCGGAACCGTCCTGACGGGTCATCCGATAAGTGCCGTGCATCTTGCCGATCGGGGTCTTGAGTGGGCACCACGACGAGTATTGGAACGATTCGCCGGGCGCCAGGGTTGGCTGTTCGCCGACGACACCGGGCCCGCGAACTTCTTCGATGTGTTCGGAGGCGTCCGTGATGATCCAGTGCCGGCTGAGCAATTGAACCGTCTGGGAACCTTGATTGGTAATCCGGACCGTGTACTCAAAGACCCATTCGCCCTGCTGCGGGCGCGAATTCTCGCGCGAGTGTTGCGACATCACTTCGACGCGGATGGAGTCGGTGACCGCGTCGGACATGGGAGCGAGTTCGGATTCGAGATCGGGCATGACAGCCGCCTATCATATCAGGCCGGAGGACGAGGATGCAGCGTTACCGGACGCCGGTGGAGAGCAGGGGTTCCTGGTCGCGGCGCTTGTGGAATTTGCGCTTCACGTCCGGCCAGAATTCCTTGAGCACGTTGGAAAATGCGTCCGTCCCGCACGCCACGAGCAGGCGTTGCAAATTGTCGCTCCAATCGCGCGTGTCGGGGTAATAGGCATTCGAGATGGCTGCGGCAGCCGCGTTGCCTCCCCATTCGGAGAAGTTGAAGGTGAGGCGGCCCGAATCCATGCGGGCCACCTCGATGGCTTCGAGAGCGTGCAGTGTCCGGTGCAGCTTAGAGCCGGACCCTAAGCGGAAGTAGCGAGGGTCCTGATGGAACAAGGCGGGAACGAACCCTTCGGTCATCATGTTACCGATCATCTGGTCACCATAGGCGGTGCCGAATCGTTTGGAATATCCCGCCATGCCTTGGCCGAAGGAAGGATTCTGGTTTTCAATCTGATAGAGCGCGGCGAATGCGGCGGCGGTGGGAAACACCGGGTAATCGAAGGAATCCTTAAACGCAATCGTGACTTTCTGTTTTGCGGTGATGGGCTGAAACGGGATGGAATCCTCGGTGGTGCGGTTATTGGGCAGCACGCCGAAAATGCGTTTGTCTTCCTGCACCTGCATTGGCGGTGCGACGGGCCGGACGGCGGGCGGGCCCCCGGCGAGCAACGGCGGAGGGTCGGCCTGCGCGGTAGTCTGGCCGAGCGCGGGCACACTCCAGACCAGTGCGCCGAAAAGCGCAAGAAAGACTGTGGATACCAAGCGTTTCAGCAGCATTCTTCTCTTGAGCGGGGGCCTTTCACAATTAGACGCGTCCCGGGGATTCCCGTTTCGCCAGCTTCCCGCTTCGTGCAGAGTCTTTCCTTCTAGTTTAATTCGTGCTGGGCCGCGGAAAGTTCCACAGTTTGTTTTAGAACCGAGGGTGGATATGCGGCTGGTCTTCGATGCATCGCAAACGCGGCAGTACTCCCGCGAAATCGCGGCAAAGCGTTATGTCCCGGCGTGAAAGGGCTGACGCCTCCGAAGTAAACCACCAAAGCCGATCCCGCGCGGGTCAGTCCATCGGGGGCGCTGCCACGCCCGACACCTGGCCCGCCAGATTGAAACCTTCCACCATCACCTGTGGCCGCTCGCCGCGCGTATCGGCGTCGGCAAGATCGGTAACAATGGTGCGGCGCTCGCCGGGCATCAGGGCCACGTAGTTGTCGCTGTAGAGCGCGGGCAGAATGCGGTCGCCGGCTTTCTCACGCACGGCCTTGACGCGGACCAACAGCGCGGGTGTGGTGGAGACGTTATGCAGTACGGTCGAGAGATGCCAGCGTCCGTCGCGCTGCTCCACGATCGTCATTGCTTCGACGTTCGCTTTGGCCAGCGTGCGCAGGGCGGTATAGTCGCCATCCTTGAGTCCGCGCCAATAGAAGTTTTCGGAAACCGTTTCGCCGTTGCGCGACAGTTTCAGCCGCAGGAAATGCACCGCGGTCAACCCGTCCGGATATTCCATCTTGATGCACGAAACGGTGCTGTCCTCCGTGCTATCCACCGGCACTCTCTTTTCCCAACGCAGGGAACCATCCAGGTTCAGCACCTCCACGCTCGCGGTCATGTTGCGCACATCGCCGGCGGAGTAGTTGACCACTTCGATGGTTTCGTCGGCTGCGTTCCATTGGATGTGCAGCGGCTCGGCGCCCTTCTTACTCCCGAAGTAAGCGGCGCCTGGATTGAGATAGTAGTCGTAAGTCTGCCACAGCAGCGATGGCCATGCCGAGTGACTCATCCAGATCAGCATGCCCATGCGGTAGTGGCTTTGCGATTCGAACATGGCGCGATAGATTTCGTAATCGAGAAACTGCGCCAGCGAGACGAACTCTTCCACATTCTTCGCGCCGCCGTAGCTCTTGTCGATGTGTCCGAAAAATGAGCCGGGGGTCGCCACCGGTTCGGGGCCGAGATCGTGCTCGCCCCAGGTGCGGTTGGGCGGCCACAGCGCGCCGGCGGGCATCATGGCGCGCACGCTATCCATGGCGGGGATGTCGGGCGATCCCATTTCGCTGTGTAGCTTCGACTTTGCCAGCGCGCGGAAATACTCCTTCAGCGGCCTCACTTCATACGGCCCGCCGCCGCCCACCACGCCGTCCGCCGAATTGGAAATGTAGTGGCTGCCGGGGGCCAGTTCGCCGAGCGCCTGGCGAATGCCATCGTCCAGCACGGCCGGCGGGTAGCCCTCATTGCGGCCGCAATACAGGCCGATG
>CAZFOP010000034.1:0-15122 GCA_964520085.1 uncultured Solibacteraceae bacterium
GGGATAGCCTTCCGCGTACTTGTTGGTGAACACGCTCGCGGTGGCTTCGAGCACCGCTTCGGAGGTGAAGTTCTCGCTCGCGATCAGTTCGATCTGGGCGTTCTGCCGCTCCACTTCCTGTTCGATTGCCCGATATACTTCCGGGTCCACCTCGGCCAGGGGCCGTCCCATTCGTTCTGCTGGCGTCATAACTATATAAATCCTCGCTTCGGGACCATTTCCCTTGCGCCCGCCCGGTCTTTCGAGACAAATCCGGCGTGGCCGGCGGCGATGACGATGTTGCTACGGGAAAGACTTCAATTTTACCATGCTAAGATCAAGGTTTACCCCTCTCAAACTATGCTCTGGAGCAAGCTGTTCATCCCCACGCTGCGCGAGGTGCCCGCCGAAGCCGAAGTTGCCAGCCACCAGTTGCTGTTACGCGCCGGATACGTGCGCCAGCTTTCCGCCGGCATCTATAGCTTCCTGTTTCTGGCGCAGCGCTCGCTCGTGAAGATACAAACAATCGTGCGCCAGGAGATGGACGCGATGGGCGCGCAGGAGATGTCCCTCCCCGCCCTGAACCCGGCCGAAGTGTGGCAGGAATCCGGCCGCTGGGACGTGATGGGCGACAATCTGTTCCGCTTCAAGGACCGGTTTGGCCGCGACATGTGCCTGGCCATGACGCACGAAGAAGTCATGACCGTGATCGCGCGCGGCGAGCTGCGCAGCTACAAGCAGCTTCCGCAGATCTGGTACCAGATGCAGACCAAGTTCCGCGACGAGCCGCGGCCCAAGTCCGGCCTGCTGCGCGTGCGCGAATTCATGATGAAGGATTCCTACAGCTTCGACATGGATCAAGCCGGCCTGGATGCGGTTTACGACAAGCACTACAAGACTTACTGCCGCATTTTCGATCGCTGCGGCCTCGCATACATGGCCGTGGAAGCGCACTCCGGAGCGATGGGCGGCAGCCAATCGCACGAATTCATGGTCGCGTCGGAGGCCGGTGAGGACTTCGTGGCGCGCTGCCCCGGCTGCGGCTATTCCGCTAATCTCGAAAAAGCGATTTCGGTTCCCGCCGCGCCAGCCGCCGCCGACCCGGCGGGCGACCTTAGCCCCGAAGAGTTTCACACACCCGGCCGCAAGACCATCGCCGAGGTGGCCGCCTTCACGGACCTGCCTGAGACGTCGCAAATCAAGAGCCTGGTGGTGATGGCCGACGGTAAGCCGGCGCTGATCCTGTTGCGCGGCGATCACCAATTGAGCGAAACCAAGGCCGGCTCCATCCTCAACGATCCCGAGTTCCGGCAGGCGCATCCGGAGGAAATCCGCCAGTATTTCGGCACGGACGCGGGATCGCTGGGTCCCTTAGGCGTGCAGAATGTGCCCATTTTTGCCGACCGCGCGCTGGTTGGGCGCCGCAACATGATCGCCGGCGCCAATAAGAACGATTACCACCTGCGCCATGTGACGCCCGGCGAGGATTTCCAGGCCGAGTTCCACGACCTGCGCCAGGTGGTAGCGGGCGATGCCTGCACGCACTGCGGCGGCACCCTCGAGGTGGTCAAGTGCGTCGAAATCGCGCACATTTTCAAACTTGGCTACAAGTACTCCGAGCCGATGGGGCTGCGCGTGCTCAACGCCGATGGCAAGGAAGTGACGCCGATCATGGGCTCTTACGGCATCGGCATCGGGCGAATTCTCAGCGGCGTCATCGAGCTCAATCACGATAAGGACGGCATGGTGCTGCCGCCCTCGATCGCTCCGTTCGAACTGGTGGTGACGCCCGCCAACAACGCCGACGCGGCGCAGATGGAAACCGCACGCGCGATCTACGCAGAGTGCCTGGCGCTGGCCATCGACACGCTGCTCGACGACCGCGATGAGCGGCCCGGCGTGAAGTTCAAGGACGCGGATCTGATTGGCGTGCCCTTCCGCGTGGTGGTCGGCAAGAAGCTCGCGCAGGGCAAAGTGGAACTGGTGGAGCGCAAGACCCGCGCCGCTACCGACGTCGCCTCCGGCGAAGCCGCCCGCGCGGTGCTCGAGCGCCTGGGACGCTAAGCTTCGCGGGGCGCCCGCGATAAGGCGGGAATTCACGCGTGCGTCACAACTGCTAACATAATGTTTGCGAACTCCGCTATCCGCTTCTCGCCACAAGGCTCGGGCTATCATGGCTTTGTCGGCGAATCCTGTGTGCGATAGTTGCGTGATAAGTAACCTCTTCTCTCCCGCAGGCATCTCGTTAAAGAGACCATGCCTGGAATGGAAGGATTAAGATCAAAACAATGAAGATCGCGGTTTTAGGTGGTGACGGCTATTGTGGATGGGCGACCGCTTTGTACTTGTCCCGGCAGGGCCATTCCGTGGCGATTGTCGATAACCTGATTCGCCGGCAGTGGGACCGGGACTTGGGCGTGGAAACACTCACTCCCATCCGCACCCTGGCCGAGCGCGTCGCAGTGTGGAATCGGATCGCCGGCACGCCCGTCGAAGTTTTCGAGGGCGATGTCAACGATTACGGGTTTCTTTCCTCCATGTTCCGCGACTTCCAGCCCGAATCGCTGGTACATTTTGCCGAGCAGCGCTCCGCGCCGTACTCGATGATCGACCGCGAGCACGCCGTGTCTACCCAGTCCAACAACGTGCTGGGGACGCTGAACGTGCTGTTCGCCATCAAAGAGTTTCAGCCCGAATGCCACCTGGTGAAGCTCGGCACGATGGGTGAATACGGCACGCCCAACATCGATATCGAAGAGGGCTACATCTCGATCGAGCACAACGGCCGCAAGGACACGCTGCCTTTTCCCAAGCAACCCGGATCTTTTTACCACCTAACGAAAGTGCACGACAGCCACAACATTTCGTTCGCCTGCCGTATCTGGGGATTGCGCGCCACCGACCTCAACCAGGGCGTGGTTTATGGAGCCGTGACCGACGAGACGGCGCAGGACGAAGCGTTCGTGAACCGGTTCGATTACGACGAAATCTTCGGCACGGTGCTCAACCGTTTTTGCGTGCAGGCCGCCGTCGGCTTCCCGCTGACGGTTTACGGAAAGGGCGGCCAAACCCGCGGCTATTTGGACATTCGCGATACCGTCCGCTGTGTAGAACTGGCTTGCTTGAACCCGGCTGCGAAGGGCGAATGCCGCGTGTATAACCAGTTCACCGAGCAGTTCTCGGTGCTCGACCTGGCGCATCTGGTGCAGGCGGCCGGGCGCAAGCTGTCGATCCAGGTCGATATCCAGCACTTGCCGGACCCGCGAGTCGAGGCCGAACAGCATTATTACAACGCCAAGCACTCCAAGCTGGCCGATCTCGGGCTCGAGCCGCACCTGCTGTCGGAATCGCTGCTCGATTCGCTGATGAACATCGCCATTCGTTACCGCGACCGCATCGACCAATCGCTCTTCCTGCCGCGCGTCAACTGGCGCAACCCAGTGAACCGGCGGCAGTCGAAGGAAGATATGGTCCCGGCCGGCGTGGCAAAGTAACCGCGCCGCTTTCTCATTCACTCGCCACGTAAAACGTAAAGGGGTTGCTCGGTACCCAGGCGCCGTTCACCTGAACTTGAACGACCATGTTCGTCACGCCGAAGCTGACCACCATATCGCTTGCCTGCAAGTTGATCTGAGTAACGCCGGCAATGACGTATGCCTCGGCACCAGCGTACAGCGGCGTGTGGACAGTCGTATCGCATGAAGAAGGTGTCACCAGGCACGACGGATCGGCCTCCAGTTGAACCGGCATCACCATCGTGGGGAGCGGCAGGGTAACGAACTCACCGTCCGTCTCCGCCGGGTTGGTCGCGCCGAGGCCCGTGGCAAAGATCGAGACCACGGAGTTGCGCGCCGCCGGATTCGACGCCGAGTTTACCGTGCCATCCTGATTCACGGTCGCCGCGTGGTATCCGTCGTTAGTGAACACGCCCGGGTCGACCGTGCCGACCGGCCAGATCTGGTAATTGGTCTGCGCATCGTTGTAGATCACGCAGATCTTCGTCGTTGTGCCGGCCACCGACCAAGGAACCACAGTATTGATCTGCGAATCCTGCACCCAAAGCAGCGGCGCTGGCGTGCCATCGAAAGTGACCTCCACGCCGCTTGCCTGCGTGGGATACGCGCTTGCCGCCGAGCCCTCGGGCTGCACGCCCTGCTCCGGTCCGAGCCCGCTACCCATCAGAGTCACCAGCTCGCCCGGCGCAAGCGCGGCCGGTTCGAGGCTGGCTGCGTTGCCCACGCAGACCAGCGGCAGCGTTTGCGCGCTGGTGCTGGGTGACAACCGGAGTAGCGCGGAACGGTATGGGCTCGCGAAGGGGCCCGTCTGTGTCGTCGCGGCACCGGAGTAGGAACCCGCAACATAAACCGTTGAGTTCGGTCCCGTTGCCACGGAGGCAAGCGGCACCACCACGGGTAGGTAAGTGCTCTGCACAACGGTTCCATCCGCCGTCCACTCGTTCAACAAAGCCGATAAGCTGATCACACCGGGCGTAGCCGTCACGGCGGTGCAGGGCGCAATGGAGTTCGTCGTGTGGTACAACTGCCCGGTTTCCGTTGTCCCGTACACGTTGCCCGTCGCGTCGAGCGCGATCCACCCCGTGTTCGCCGTGAAGCTGGAGCCGACCGCGCCCGTCGCGTCGAGGTGCTCGACCAAGCCGGTGCCTGTCAGGCAGACCACCGCGTTCCCGCTCGCGTCCAGCACCACCTGCGCAACCTCGTCCAGCGAAAGCGTCGTGTAGTAACCCGCCGTTCCATCCGGCTTGGTTTGCGCGACGAACGACGCGTAGCTCCCCGTCGTCAAGAGCGCGGCCTGCCCGCCGACGTACGCCGTTCCCGACGAGTCGACGGCCAACGACGTCGGCATGCCAGGAAGCGAAACGCTGTAATCGATGCTGGCCCCGTCCGCGGTCAGCCGCAGCAGAACCGGCGACGTAACCGACGTCGAAGAGATGCCTGCGTAATACACGCGCCCTTGGCGATCCACCGCCATGGCTTCGTAGTTCAGCTGGGGCTGCGCGGGGATGGCGGCCTTCCAGGCGAAACCGCTGCCGTCCGACGTCAGCTCGCCCACAGTCACCGTCGTGTCGCCCGCCTGGCTCGCCAACCGCACATAGACGCCGCCACTCGAATCCACCGCCATCAGTACGGCACCCAACTGCGTTCCGTTCTCCGCCGTCACGTCCTTGCTCTGCCAGACAATCGTCTTCCCGTCCGGTGTGAGCTTCGTCACAATACCAGGCAGAACCGTCGGGCCGCTTTCGTTGTCGCCCAGGAGATAAACCGCCCCTGCACCGTCCGTGGCGATTCGCGCCACGCTCGCAAATGGTATCGGCTCGCTGAAGTCAACGCCCAGCATCGTGTCCGTCGCCGCCTGCAAGGCCGCCGCACCCGCAAGCACCATTACAGAAAACGCTGTTCGCGACATATCCGGTCCACAGGCACGCCGACTTCCAGAATGCGCGCCCATAGAATTACCGAATGAGCTAGGTTCCTGGGTCGCTGCGCCACGCCGGATGGTCAAACCGCCCCGGCGCGGCCGTCTAACTTCAGCTACCATCTAGGTTTACTCCATGCTTCCCTCGGAAAGGACCAACCCCGGCGCTGGCTCCGGCTCGCCAGCGCGCGCGAGCCGTTCGTCTCTCTATCTGATCGTCATTCTGGCCGCCGCGGCGGTGTACTGCGGCACCATGATATCGCCGCCGTCGTTGATGGACGACGTGGACGCGGTGCAGGGGCAGATCGCGCGTAACATGCTGCGTTCCGGCGACTGGGTGACGGCGCGGCTCGATGGCATTCCGTACCTCGAAAAGGCGCCGCTCATTTACTGGCTGATCGGCGGCTGCTTCAAGCTCTTCGGCGCCTACGATTGGGTGGCGCGGATTCCCGTGGCGCTGTCCACGGTGCTGCTCTGCTGGATCACGGCGGCGTTCGGCGGCTGGGCGTTCGGCCGGCGCGCGGGAACTTTGGCCGGCGTGGTGCTCGCCACCGCTGTGGGCCTGTTCCTGTTCACCCGCATCTTGATTCCGGATGTGATGCTGACCGCGGCCGTCGCGCTCGCCATGTGGGCGTTTCTGCGCGCGTTGGACGAGCGGGAGCCGCATCCGCGCCTATGGGCCATGGCGTTGGCCGCCAGCCTGGGCGTGGGAATGCTGCTCAAGAGCACGGTGGGCGTGCTGTTTCCCGTCGCCGCGGCGTTGATTTATCTCGGCGTGACCGGGCAATTGTTTTCGCGCGTTGTGTGGCGCCGGCTGCACCCGTTCTCGGGCGCGGCGATCGCGCTCCTCATCGCCGTCCCGTGGCACGTGCTGGCGGCGCTGCGCAATCCTCCCTATTTCGATTTCACCTTGCGCAGCCTTCCCGGCCAATACCACGGCTTTCTGTGGTTCTACTTCATGAATGAGCAGGTGCTGCGCTTCCTCAACCTTCGCTACCCGCGCGATTACGACACGGTGCCACTCGGCCTCTTCTGGCTGTTTCATCTGCTCTGGCTGTTTCCCTGGAGCGTCTACCTTCCGGCGGTGGCGAAGCTGCGGTTCCGGCCGGTGGATCGCGCCGGGCGCGCGCGTCTGTTGGCGCTCTGCTGGATCGGCTTCGTGCTGGTCTTCTTCAGCTTTTCGACCACGCAGGAGTATTACTCGATGCCGTGCTATCCGGCGCTGGCGCTGCTGCTGGGCGCGGCGATGGCCGATGGCGGCCGGTGGATCGAACGCGGCACGCGCGTGCTCCAGGTGCTCGCCGGAGTGGCGGGCTCGGTCGCGCTGGTGCTGGCTTGGCTCGTGCGTAACACACCCGCGCCCGGTGATATTTCGGTGGCGCTCTCGCAGCATCCCGGCGCTTACAAACTTTCGCTCGGCCACATGGAAGACCTCACGCTTTCTTCACTGGTCTATCTGCGATTGCCGCTCGTACTAGCGGGCGTAGCGTTTCTGCTGGGTGTGTTTCTAGCTCCCGCGCTCGGGCGCGTGCGGCGCATCGGCAAAGACAACGCCGCGTTCGTCGCCGCCGCGTTGATGATGATTGTGTTCTTTCACGCGGCGCGAGTGGCGATGGTTGCGTTCGATCCTTATCTCTCGTCCCGCCCGCTGGCCGACGCATTGTTGCGAGCTCCCGCAGGCAAACTGGTAGTGGAGGGTCACGACTATCCGTTTTCTTCCGTCATCTTCTACGCCGACCGCGACGCGTTGCTGTTGAACGGCCGCCGCCAGAACCTAGTGTACGGTTCTTACGCTCCGGGCGCGCCCAACGTTTTCCTCGACGACGCCAATTGGAAGGCCCTCTGGCTGAAACCGGATCGCTGCTACCTGGTGACCAGGGAAGCCCACCGCCCGCGCCTGGAGCAACTGGTAGGCGCGTCGGCGTTGCATGTCGTCGTCGCCAGCGGCGGCAAGCTGCTGCTGTCGAACCAGGAGCCGCGATACGCAGGCTCATCGGCGCGGTGAGTGGTAGATACTCGGCGGCGCCCCGCAAACCTCGCAAAGCGAGGTCTCGCGCGATTGCTGAAACTGCTTGCTCGGCAGCGCGACCATCGGGTATGCGCGCTGCGATGCGCCGGTTGCCTTAGTACGCCGGCCTGGTGTCTGGTTTGATCGGACTATATCAACTCAACATCGTAGTTCCGCCAGTGGGGACAATGGCCTGATACCGCTCGCCTTCAACCCGGGCGGCGTGCCCGTAACGCAGACCCCCTACCCCGCGGAACAGCGATAAGCGCGGCACAAGCCGGCCACGCCGGCGGTCATGGAAGCTGGCGGAATGCTGGCAGCCGGTCTCTTGCGCTCTCCTGGAATCCGCCGAAGTCCAGCGCATGGTGCCGGGACACCTGTTACAATCGCCGTGTCCGGTGGGCTTGAGGCGCGCGGCTCCGCGATATTCCGCCGAGGCTCCGCGGGAGAAAGGAACTCACAGATGGTCCGGCCGTTCCTCCGCTTGCTCGGGTTTGTGTGTATAGGAAGCCTGTTCGCACCCATCGTGATCGTAGGTCGTCTGTTTCTGGGCTCGGGGACGGGGCTGGCGGCGCCGGTCTTTTTCCTTGTGCTGGCTGGTTGCGCTGCGCTCGTCAGCGCTCTGTTCTATCGGCTTGTAGAGAGACTCCGGCCGGCACTGGAGATGAACGCTGTCCGCCAGGCCGAGTTCTTGGACGGCATCGATTCCCGCTACATCGATCTGGCCATCGCCGGCTCCGCGATTTTGAGCTTGTTTCTGGAACTGTCGATCATCCGGTGGCAAGGAACCGTCTTTGAGTTCTTCGCGTTCTACAAGAACTTCGGCCTACTGGCGTGCTTCGTGGGATTGGGACTGGGTTACGCACTATCGGGACGCGACAGTATTCCGCTGGTGCTTTCCATTCCCGTGATGGCGTGGCAGTTTGTTTTCATGATCGCCCTGCGATTTGGCGACAAGGGCATTCTTCTGGGCACCATACGGGCAATTCCGCTGCGCGAGCAACTCAACATGGGCACGGGCATTTCCGTCAGCGTGGCGCAAGAGTTCGCCATCTACTTTCTGCTGGCGGTAGTTTTTCTCATGACGACCCTGATCTTCCTGCCGGTCGGACAGCTATGCGGCCGGCTGATGCAGAGAAGAACGAACCTGAGGGCGTACGGTTTGAACCTGCTGGGGAGCTTGGCCGGAGTGGTCCTGATGCTTCTGGTGAGCGCGCTCTGGACGCCGCCTACAGTGTGGTTCGCCCTGTGTTGCCTGGGAATTCTCCTGTTCACGCTGAGAACCCCCGGCACTTTGCTCACGGGAGCTGTTTTCTCGGTCGTGGCAGTGGTAGCTTTGGACTGGCCTGTGACGCCATTGTGGCAGCGAGTATACTCACCCTATCAACTTCTCGAGCTGGGGACCGCCGAAAACACCGGGCTGACTCTGATCCGTGCTGCGGGCCAGTATTACCAGCGGGTATACGACTTTTCTTCATCCACGGTCAGCCCGGCGCTCGAGCCTGTTCGGCACTATTACGATTTCCCCTACACCACACGCCCAAACCTGCGGGATATCGCGATCGTTGGCGCGGGTATGGGAAACGACGTGGCGGCGGCCCTGCGCTCTGGGGCCGGACACGTGGATGCCATCGAAATCGATCCGACGATTCTGTTAGCCGGCCGGAACAGTCACCCGGAGAAGCCGTACGGCGACCCGCGGGTACACGCGGAGCTGAACGACGCCAGGTCGTTTCTGCGCACGACGAACAACCGGTTCGACATGATCGTGTATGGGATGCTGGATTCGCACACGCTGTTGAGCCAGTCCTCCAGCGTGCGGCTGGATTCGTTCGTCTACACGGTGGAAGGGCTGCGGGAAGCTCGAGCACGGCTCAAGCGCGATGGAATTCTTTCCCTGTCGTTTTCCGTGTTACGCCCCGACCTTGGCCGGAAAATCTACCTGATGCTGCAACAGGCGTTCGACGGAAGACCTCCACGTTGCGTCTCGAGTTACTACAACTACTCGGTGATTTTCCTTGAGTCGAACGACAAGGATTGGGCGCTGCCCGCCACGGCTCTCCAACTTGCCGGGTTTCGCGATCTCACCGGGGATTACGCGAACCCATCCCTGAAAGCGGACGTCTCTACCGACGACTGGCCCTTCTTCTACATGCCGCGGCGAGTCTATCCGGTGTCCTACCTGTTGATGATCTGCCAGATACTGGTTCTGTCCCTGCTCATCGCCGGAAACTTTGTGAACGAAAGGCCGCAATTCGGCGACCTGCCGTTTTTCTTTCTGGGCGTCGGCTTCATGTTGGTGGAGACGAAGGCGATTACCGAGATGGGGCTGACGTTCGGCAACACCTGGCAAGTCATCGGCCTGGTTATCGCCAGCATTCTTATCATGGCGTTTCTGGCCAACTGTGCGGTGGCGTACCTAGGGATCAAGCGGCCGTACATTCCTTATCTGATCCTATCTGCTAGCATCCTATTCGGCTGGAGCGTCGCCGGGGCCGGGGGACTGGCGTCCACCGTGCTCGGACGCATCGAAACCGCCGTCCTCTTGACGTGCCCGCTGTTCTTTTCCGGCATTGTTTTTTCCCACCTCATTGCTGGCCGCAAGGGACTGGCGGGCATCATGGCATTCAACCTCCTGGGCGCGGTCTGCGGCGGGTTGCTGGAATACAATTCCATGTATTTTGGTTTTCGGTCACTCTATCTGCTCGCGCTTGGCTGCTACTTCTTTGCTTTTGTCACCGGGTTTTGGAAGGCGCGCCCGGCTCAGACCGTGTCTTGAAGAGCGCCCACTGCGCTCGATGCCAGCCCCCAGTGCGCCGGCCCACCATTCGACTTTTCTTTGCACCCCGGTTAGGCTGGAGTAAAGACGAAGCATCCGCATGAAGACAGCTTTGATTTTCGGCATCACCGGGCAGGACGGATCGTTCCTGGCCGAATTTCTGCTCGCCAAAGGGTACGACGTTCACGGCGTGATTCGGCGCGCCTCGACTTTCAACACGGACCGCATCGATTCCATCTACAGAGACCCGCACGAGAACCGGGCCACGATGCGCCTGCACCACGGCGATATGTCGGATGGCACCGGGCTGCGGCGGGTGATCGCGCAGGTGCAGCCGGACGAGATTTACAACCTGGCGGCGCAATCCCACGTGCGGGTGAGTTTCGACCAGGCCGAGTATACCGCCGACGTGGTGGCGACCGGCACGCTGCGGGCGCTCGAAGCGGTGCGGGACCACATCAAGGGGGGCGGGAAACCGGTTCGGTTTTACCAGGCCGGGTCTTCGGAAATGTTCGGCGCGGCGCCGCCGCCGCAGAACGAGACTACGCCGTTTTATCCGCGCAGCCCTTACGCGGTGAGCAAGGTGGCGGCACACTGGTATGCCGTGAATTACCGGGAAGCGTACGGCCTGTTCGTCACCAACGGAATTCTGTTCAACCATGAAAGCGAGCGGCGCGGCGAGACGTTCGTGACGCGGAAGATCACGCGCGCGCTCGGCCGCATCAAGCTCGGCATGCAGAAGAGCCTGTATCTGGGAAACCTGGATGCGAAACGCGACTGGGGCTACGCGGGCGATTACGTGGAGGCGATGTGGATGATGTTGCAAGCCCCACAACCGGGCGATTATGTGATCGCGACCGGCGAGTCGCACTCGGTGCGCGAGTTCCTCGACGTGGCCGGCGAGTATAGCGGGCTGGACTGGAAGCAGTACGTGGAGACCGACCCGCGATATTTTCGTCCGTCGGAGGTGGATCACCTGCGCGGCGATTCCTCCAAGGCGCGCAGCGAACTTGGCTGGCGGCCCAAAATCGATTTTCCGAATCTGGTACGCCTGATGGTGGAGCACGACCTGGACTTGGCGAAGCAGGAGCGCACGCTGGCGGAGGCGGGCCACCGCGTAGTGTTTCGCGGTTCCGCGCACACATAGACCGTGGAAAAGAACAGTCGCATTTTCGTTGCCGGGCACCGCGGGTTGGTTGGTTCGGCCATTTGCCGCCGATTGCGCCGCGAGGGTTTCGACCATCTGGTATCGCGCGAGCTCGATGAGCTGGATCTGCGCGATCCGGCCGCGACGCGGCGCTTCTTCGCCGAAGCCAAGCCCGAATACGTTTTTCTGGCGGCCGCCAAGGTAGGTGGCATCCTGGCCAATTCCACCTACCCGGCCGATTTCATTTTCGACAACCTGGCGATTGAAACCAGCGTGATCGACGCCGCCGCGCGCGAAGGTGTCCGTAAGCTGCTTTTCCTCGGATCTTCGTGCATCTACCCGAAACTCGCGCCGCAACCGATTCGGGAAGAATCTCTGCTGACGGGACCGCTCGAACCGACCAACGAGTGGTACGCCATCGCCAAGATCGCCGGCATCAAGCTGGCGCAAGCGTACCGCACGCAACACGGGCTGAACGCGATTAGCCTGATGCCCACTAACTTGTACGGACCGGGCGACAATTTCAATCCGCAGTCGTCGCACGTGTTGCCCGCATTGATCCGCAAAACGTACGAGGCGCTGCGCGCGGGCGCGGAGGAAATCGCGGTTTGGGGCACCGGCACACCGCGTCGCGAGTTCTTGCACGTCGACGACCTGGCGGATGCGGCGGTGTTTCTCATGCTCCATTACGACTCCGGCGAAATCATCAACGTGGGAACCGGCATCGACGTGACGATCCGCGAGCTGGCGGAGATGGTCGCGCGCACCGCGGGCTTCACCGGGAGAATCGAGTTCGACGCGTCGAAGCCGGATGGCACGCCGCGCAAGCTGCTGGATGTCAGCCGGCTGACCGCTCTCGGTTGGAAGCCGAAGGTGGCGCTGCTCGACGGCATCGCCGAGACCTGGCGCTGGTACGTCGAAAACATTGCCTCGCGGATTGCCTGACGGGCGAAGGTGGCGCACGCAATCCTGCCGATGTTCTGGCGCCTAGGGGCGAAGAAACGTCGAGATAATTCTCGAAACAGCGGCAGGATTGCGTGTGCTGCGTGACTTGAAAGGCCGTGCGGGAACCGCTATAGTAGGCAAAGAAAAAGCGAAGCGTGGAGGATCTCCAGCAACAACTCGCCGCTCTGCGCCAGCGGCTTGCGCGCATCGACCGCAAGTATGCGGACGCGCGCCCAGCCGCACCGCGCGCATTGCCGGCGGAGCGCCGCTCGATTGAGCAGTTGGTCGCGGGCGAAGTGGTGTGCACGCCACATGGCGAGCATTTCGAAACCGAGAAGCTTTGGGAGCGCCATCGCCGGCATGGCAGCGTGGATATTTCGGACCTTGCCGAATTGCCCGCCGACCTGCTCGACTCGCTTTCAGGCGGCACCATCCCGTCCTGCCCGCCCGCGCGATGGGCCTTCCTCGATACCGAAACCACAGGCTTGGCGGGCGGAACGGGCACCTGCGCTTTCCTGATTGGCGTCGGCTCGATCGAGCCCGCCGGCTTCCGGCTACGCCAGTTCTTCATGCGCGATTACGGCGAGGAACCGTCCATGCTCTCGCGGCTGGCCGAGCACCTGGCGCAGTTCGACGTGCTGGTGACATACAACGGGAAGGCGTTCGACCAACCGCTGCTGGAAACGCGCTTCCGTATGTGCCGGGGTGGTGGTGCGCCGCCCGATCCGTTCGGCCGCATGGAACATCTGGATCTGCTGTTCGGAGCGCGCCGCCTGTGGAAGCTCCGCCTGGAAAGCTGCCGGCTGGTGGATTTGGAGAACCGGATTCTGGGCGTGGAACGCGAGGGCGATCTGCCGGGCGAGATGATCCCGTATTGCTACTTCGAATACCTGCGCACGCAGCAGGCCTTCAAGCTGGTGCCCATCCTGCACCACAACGCGATCGACATACTCTCGCTCGCGTGTTTGACGGCGATTGTGCCGTTCGCCTTCCGCTCGCCCACTAAGGCGGCGCTGCAGCACGGCGCGGATTGGATTGGCCTCGCGCGCTGGATGCAGCGGGCCGGCCGCCGCGAGGAAGCGCTCGGTATCTTTCGCCGCGCGTTGGAAGCGGGATTGCCGGACGACCTGTTATTCCGCACGCTGTGGGACGTGGCCGCGCTCGAAAAGCGCCTGGGCCACGGCGAAGCCGCACTGGCGGCGGTGACAGAGCTGGCCGCCGCGCGCAATCCATACCGCGCGCAGGCGCTGGCCGAGTTGGCCAAGCATTACGAGCATCGCGAGCGCAATCACGCCATGGCACTGGAGATGACACGGGCCGCGCTGGCGATCGAGGACTCGCCCGAGCTGCGCCGCCGCGAGCTGCGATTGCAGATGCGCCTCGCGAGGAATGCTGCGAGGCTGGCGCTATAGCTGGGCTGGCTCCAATCTGCAACGTGCCGCCGATCGCCGATACGGCGGCATGGCACGGACCCGCCCGACGACATCACTCTCCAGTTTCTTAACAGCGATACAGGGGGAAGTAGCACGATTCCGAGCGTCGCCCTGACGGCAGGTACGCAATGTTCCTGGCATAATCCCGGAGCCCGGCGTGGCGCGCGCGCTTCCACGTGCCGTTGTGTGACCGGCGAGGCGTCCGAATTGCCCTCAGTTGACCATGGCAGTCTTGGTTGAGGCACCAGGTAGCGGCAGCTTTTCCTGCAGCGTTCGCAGCAACTCCTCACCGCGCAGAAACTCGCCGTGAGAGCCGTTTACCAGAGCGATACGTCCCTCCGGGTCGAGCAGAAAGACGGTCGGCATGGCAGAGATCCGCAGACGGTGAGTAAAGTCCTCCATGGAGTCGCCACGTGCCTGGGGCCAGACGGCATGATTCTCCTGCGCGAGCCGGACAGCTTCGGGGCTGAAGGGCTGCGAGTTGATGCCGAGGATCTCCAGGCCCCGGAAGCGCAGACCGTCCCACGCGCGGCGCAGGTCCGGGAAATCCGCGAAGCATGGAGTACACGGATACTCCCAGTAGTGAACAAGCAGCCAGCGCCCGAGGTATTCACGACTGGAATGCCGGGCGCCTTCGAAGTCCACGAAGTCGAACTCCGGAAGCACCTGGCCCTCGACGAGTTCGATCCGGGTGTACTCACTCGCGGGGCACTCGACCAGTTGGAAGCTGCCGGCGGCGAGATTGACCCGCTCTGTCCGGAAGTATCGTTTGCCGATCCGGAAAACCGGTGGCCCGGGGTTGTAGAAGTCGTTCTCCGGCGAGGTCCAGCCGAAATCGATGCGCCCGTCGAGGTTGGCGTCGAGCCCCTCCCGCCACGCCACTTCGCCGGTTGCAGTCGAGTAATACCAGGCCACGCGTAACTTGCGGCCTTCCAGGTGCACCTGGCCAGTGACGAGCGGCTCGCTTTGGGCGTAGACAACCCTTTGATAGCCCGAGCACATGTCTTCTTTGCCACGCCGCGGAACCAGGAAGCGGACCTTGAAACTGTGGAAGGGGCCCGTCGTCAGCGGAACCTCAACCGTCGCTTCCCGTTCGTAATGGGGATCGTGCCTGGTCGGCCGAAATACAAAGCTCTCGCCCGGATCGATTCTTCCGTTGCCGTTCAGGTCTACATAGAGGCGGATATCGCCGGCCGGCGGCTCGACGGCAGACACTCTGATTTTGTCTCCTTCGAATCTGCGGAGCGCGAGAAAGCCCTGGTAGAGCTTGTCGGACGGCGAACAGGGGAACGGCAGACCGGCGGACGGCCGCGAGGGCCAGGCGACCACGGCGGTGTCCGGCGCACGGTCCAGCTTCGGGTTCAGCGTCCCGGTCCACTCGCCGCCCCAAGCGAGCGC